>NZ_LKCP01000092.1:0-25282 GCF_001518755.1 Bacillus sp. AM 13(2015)
AAAACAGAAAACCCCTTCTTCATAAGAAGAAGGGGTTTTCTGTTTTGAAATCAGATTTTTACTTAGGATGGTGTCAAATGACAGAACATGTGGAAACGAAATTAGCGCAGATTGGAAACCGTAGCGAAGAGGTGACTGGCACTGTCAGTCCTCCCGTTTACCTTTCGACAGCATACAGACATAGAGGTATAGGGGAATCTACAGGATTTGATTATATTCGAACGAAAAACCCAACAAGACAGCTCGTAGAGGATGCCATTGCTTCACTCGAAGAAGGGACGGCCGGTTTTGCCTTCAGTTCGGGAATGGCGGCGATTCAAACGATCATGGCTCTATTTGAAAGCGGAGATGAACTCATCGTCTCATCAGACCTATATGGCGGTACATACCGTTTGTTTGAAAACGAATGGAAAAAGTACGGCTTACGTTTTCTTTATGATGATTTTGCAGATGAAGACTGTTTACGCTCTAAAATTACGCCAAACACAAAAGCGGTCTTTATTGAAACACCGACAAATCCATTGATGCAGGAAGCAGATATTCAAAAAATAGCGAAGATTGCAAAAGAATATGGCGCTTTGGTCATTGTCGATAACACCTTTTACACACCAGTCTTGCAAAAGCCAATTACGCTTGGAGCGGACATTGTCATTCATAGCGCAACCAAATATTTAGGCGGACATAATGATGTTCTTGCAGGGCTTGTGGTGACAAAAGGAGAGCAGCTGTCTGAAGACATGTTCCAGCATCAAAACGCGATTGGAGCGGTTCTATCACCATTTGACTCATGGCTTTTAATGAGAGGAATGAAAACACTGGCTCTTAGAATGCGCCAGCACGAGGCAAATGCGAAGGAGCTGGCACAGTTTTTAGAGAAGCAGCCAGAAATTCAAGATGTGCTTTATCCAGGAAAGGGAGGCATGCTGTCTTTCCGAGTAGCCAAAGAGGACTGGGTTAATCCATTTTTAAAGCAGCTGAAAACGATTTGTTTTGCTGAAAGCCTTGGTGGAGTCGAAAGCTTCATTACGTATCCTGCAACGCAAACGCACATGGATATCCCAGAAGAAATTCGCATTGCAAACGGTGTATGTAACAAGCTGCTCCGTTTCTCTGTTGGCATCGAGCATGTAGATGACCTGAAAGCAGACCTGAAACAGGCACTATCACAAGTAAAAGAGGAGGTACACGCCAAATGACCACACACGATTGGACACTCGAAACACAACTCGTTCATAATGCGTTTAAAACAGACCGTTCAACAGGTGCAGTCAGTGTACCGATTCAGCATGCATCCACCTTTCATCAAAGCAGCTTCGATGAATTTGGTCAATATGACTACTCGAGATCGGGGACTCCGACACGTCAAGCATTAGAGGATACGATTGCGGCGCTGGAAGGAGGAACGAGAGGGCTTGCCTTTGCATCAGGCATGGCAGCCATTTCGACCGCTTTTCTTCTCTTATCAAAGGGAGATCACGTCCTTGTCACAAGAGATGTGTATGGCGGGACTTTCCGAATGATCACTCAAGTTCTGTCGAGATTTGGAATTGAGCATACCTTTGTGGATATGACGGATTTGAATGAAGTCAAAAGAGGCATTCAATCAAATACAAAGGTCATTTACATGGAAACACCGTCAAATCCAACACTAGGCATTACAGATATTGAAGGTGTCGTACAGATTGCGAAAGAGCATGACTGTTTGACTTTCTTAGATAATACGTTTTTAACGCCTGCTCTTCAGCGCCCGCTGGACCTTGGTGTGGATGTTGTTCTGCATAGTGCAACGAAATTTTTAAGCGGCCATAGTGATGTGCTGTCAGGCTTAGCCGTGGTAAAAGATGAGAAGCTGGGAGAGGAACTCTATTCACTGCAAAACTCCTTCGGTGCGGTTCTTGGCGTGCAGGATTGCTGGCTCGTGTTAAGAGGGTTAAAAACCCTTCAGGTCAGATTAGAAAAAGCTAGTCAAACGGCCTTCGAGCTAGCTTCATTTCTTAAAGAACATCCTGCGGTGAAAAAAGTATACTATCCAGGCTTAGATGATCACCCAGGTGCAGATATTCAGCGAAAGCAGGCAAGCGGAGCAGGAGCGGTTCTCTCATTTGAACTAGAAAACCAAGCGGCAGTCAAAGAATTGGTGGATGCCGTCACATTACCTGTATTCGCCGTCAGCCTCGGCGCCGTCGAATCGATTTTGTCATATCCAGCCAAAATGTCACATGCGGCTATGCCAAAAGAAGAAAGAGAAAAAAGAGGGATTACAGATGGGCTGCTTCGTTTAAGTGTCGGAGTTGAAAACGGAGAAGACCTCAAACGTGACTTCAAACAAGCACTCGATCAACTAAAGCCTGTTCTTGTGAACCAATCATAAAGAAGGAGAGAAAAAAGCCGGCACAGCCGCCGGCTTTTTGACCTTTTTTAAACAAAACCATTGACGCTTTATTATTATGGTTATATAATAGAGACTGTCAGTAACAGAAAGCCCAGAACTGATACATAACCCGATTCCGTAGCTCAGCTGGGAGAGCGCTACCTTGACAGGGTAGAGGTCGCTGGTTCGAGCCCAGTCGGAATCATCGTTGAAACCCTTGCGTAGCAAGGGTTTTTTGTATTTTGCAGGTTGTTTCTTTTTAGGTTAAAACGATTAAAGTGTTCTGCGGTGTTAAATTCTAATTTGTTTGTGACATGATGATAAATATCTGAGGGTATTTTAGCACTAGCATGTCCTGCTCTTTTTTGAATAGATGTACCCCACCTGTTTGGGATGGGGTATCTGCATCAATACATTCAATATTTGTATGGTGTAATTTAAATAAATAAAGTTCGTTTATCTTAATATTTAATAATGGTTCTTCCTAAATGTTGGCCATTTTTAATGGCTTCAATTTTTTCAGGTAACGTATCGAGCGTAATCTCATTGACTAGAGTCGTTTGGGAGATATTCCATTCGTTTGCTATCTCGTTCCAAATTACTTTGCGTTTATTGATTGGTACATTTACAGAATCGATCCCTAGAAGGTTGATCCCTCTTAGAATAAAAGGTAACACAGTTGTTGTTAATTTAATTCCGCCTGCATTCCCGCACATGCTCATGCTTCCACCATAAGAAATTTGAGGAATGATCACAGAAGCCACATCTCCTCCTACGGTATCTAAGACGAAGTCAAATTTTTGCTTGTTCAATGGTTTTTTTAGTTCTCCTAATTCGTTTGCAAAAATGATATCAGCTGCTCCTAAAGATTTTGCTATATCAACTTGATTATCCTTACGCACTAAAGCAAAAATATTGTTGTACCCAATTTTAGATAATAATTGTATAGCAATGCTACCAACTCCACCAGTTGACCCTGTAACGAGTATATTAGGTTGTTTTTTCGTACTCATACCATTTTCCTGTAAAGCCATGATAGAAAGAGCTGCGGTAAAGCCTGCTGTTCCAAAAATCATTGCTTCTTTTAAAGTCAAGTTATTTGGCAAAGGAACAATCCAATCCGCAGGTACTCTAGCATATTCAGAAAAACCTCCAGTGTGGCTCATGCCCATAGCGAAACCTGTGACAATCACTTGTTGACCCTCTACGAAACGATGATCTGTTGTATGAACGATAGTCCCACTTAGATCAATTCCAGGAATCATTGGATAGTTACGAATAACACCTCCATTTTTTTGAACAGCCAGCATATCTTTATAATTGATTGAAGAATATGCTACTTTAATTAATACTTCTCCTTCAGATAAATCATTAACACTTACATTTTGAAGATCATAACTAACTTGATCATTTTTTTCTGTAACTAGAATCGCTTTAAATGAATCCATTGTGTATCTTCCTCTCTGAAAATATATTATAACAAAATATTTCTGTTACAAAAGTATTTCAATTAAAAAACTACCATGATATTATAGGTGAAGTCAATGTGGGGGAGATAAAATGGAATTATCAGAGTGCATAAATTTTTTACTAAGTGTTAGTCAAAATAAAGTGTTCAAGTACTTTAGTAAACTTTTAGAGGAAAGTGATTTGACACCCGCTCAATATGGTGTGTTGAACTGTCTATGGAGAGAGGGCCAGCTATCTCCTAAACAAATTGGAGAACTTGTATATTTAGAAGCCTCAACCGTTTCTGGAATATTAGATAAAATGCAAAAAGCTGACTTAATTGAACGCACAATAGATCCAAACAATCGAAGAAATATTTTAGTAGAGGCTACTCAAAAATCTTTAGTCATTAGAGATCAAGTTGAAGCAGCAACAATTGAGCTTAACAAGACAGCGCTTCAAAACTTGTCAAAAGATGATAAGGTTGTACTAAAGAAAGCATTAAGTACCATTATAAATAATTTTCAATGATGTACTTTTATAAACAAGTTTCATATTAAATCGATAACTATCACAAGGCTCCTTTACAGGAGCTTTTTTCAGTTTCTTTTCGGTGCTTTGTAAATCCTTGGATGTGATAATAAATGTAATATTAAGTTTTTTATGGAAATTAGGTAAGGGATGGACAAAATTCTTTCTTCAGTGGAGAAGATTCAATGTTGATGGCAGCTATTCAGAATGGTTGGCTTGGTGCAAATGTTGTAATTGAAGAATCATTAATGTCATTCAAACGCGCCAGATGCGATGGCATTTTGACTTATTTTGCTTTAGATATGGCTCGGCGACTGAGAGATGGAGAATCTCAAAACATATAGGCAAAATGAAAACAGACCATGCAGGGTCTGTTTTTTTATGAGGAATTATTTGAGGACCTTCAGAAAAAGTATTGATGGAAGAAATCCTTTTTCATACCAATCACACATCTTTTAATAGTATCAGTATATTCAGTTTAAGAGGTTACTTACAAAATATTTAGAACTATCTTGTAAGAATCCTCCTAAATGTAATACTTTAAATATTTTCTATTTGTCTATACTTTTCATTTCGCTGTTGTATAAGCTCTTCTGAGGATAATGGTATCAATTTTTTTAGAGATGATTCGATGACAGATTCAATCATTTGTGCCTGTGATTTTATATCATTTTGTGCTCCACCTTTTATTTCAGGGATGATTTCATCAATAATTCCTAAATGCTTTAAATCTTTTGCTGAAATTTTCATATGTTCAGCAGCTTCTGGAGCATACTTAGCGTCCTTCCATAGGATAGATGCTGCTCCTTCTGGCGAAATTACTGAGTACCATGAATACTCTAACATATGGATATGGTTACCGACACTAATGCCAAGAGCTCCACCACTTGATGCCTCTCCAATTACAATACAAACAATTGGCACTTTAAGTGTAGCCATTTCCAATAGATTTCGAGCTATCGCTTCAGAAATTCCACGTTCTTCAGACCCTTTCCCTGGATAGGCGCCTATAGTATCAATAAATGTAATAATAGGGCGATTAAATTTATCAGCTTGTTTCATCAGTCTTAGCGCTTTTCTATATCCTTCTGGATGAGCCATTCCAAAATTTCTTTCTATATTTTCCTTTGTACTTCTACCTCTTTGATGACCTATAACCGTAACGGGCATTCCTTTAAATTTTGCAATACCACCTATCATTGCTTTATCATCACCATATAATCGATCACCATGAAGTTCGAAAAAATTTGTAAACAATAAAGGTATATAATCCAATGTCGTGGGCCGGTTACGTAGCCTTGCAATTTGAACTCGTTGAAAAGCTGTAAGATTAGAATAAACTTCATCTTGCATTTTATTTAAACGTTTTTCTAATAAATGAATTTCTGACGATAAATCTACATTATTTTCTTTCATCATTTTCTTTAATTCATCAAATTTCTCTTTTAGTTCAATAATAGGACGTTCAAAATCCAAACTCATTTTATCCTCCAAAGGTTATGATTTACCTCACTCTAATCAAAAGACTTAGAAATAGAATCATTAAATAATTCAAAACCATCCACAACTATTTTTTGTTCTGATTCTGATAAATTATTAAGGATACGTTGATAAAATGTAAGGGATTGTTCTCTTAAGCGATTAACAGTAATGTGCCCTTTTTCTGTGAGGTGCAGAAAAAGTTCTCTTCTATTTTTTTCATTTACTTCACGATAAACAAGCCCCATTTTTACTAACTTATCTACCAACCTACTTACAGTTGAAGTCTCTAATCTAAGTTTATTGGATAGTTGCCAAACAGTTAGTTTTTCCATCTCTAGTTCCTCTAACGCCATCATTTGAGAAGTTGGTAGAGGTTTTTCAAATGGTCCATTCGGCAAATTTTGAGATTCGAAAACCCCAGTTAATATAATCATTTTCTTAATATCTGTTCTTAGTTTTAAGGCATCTTCTCTTTTCAAAAGGTCAACCTCCTACAATTCATGCATCATACATCAATTGTATTATACATCAATGTGATTTTTTCACAAGCTTAACATAAGCCAATATGACAACATGGACGAGATATTTCTTCTTGTTAAATGTGTCTAATTTGTGAATTTAACAAATTCCACAAACTAAAATATATGGAAGTTCAGTCTATAGTAGGTAACATAATACTCATTGTTATGGCGGGTATCTAGTCTCGTAAAAGTGACAAGACTAATCATTTTGAATGAATAGAAGGAGGTTTCATGATTATTGCCATAACTGATGTTACATACGGTAGTAAGTAAGAGAGCCAAAAGGTGCTCTGCGTTACTACTATACACATGCCTTAGAAATCGAAAATTCTAAGGAAGAGCTTTCATCTAAATGGACTTTACAGATAAGCTCTCTAAAAAAAATTACACGGAGGTAATAGGAAATGAGAATTAACCACAATATCGCAGCACTTAACACATTAAACCGTTTATCTGCAAACAACGGTGCAAGCCAAAAGAACATGGAGAAACTTTCTTCTGGTCTTAAAATCAACCGTGCAGGAGATGACGCAGCAGGTCTTGCAATCTCTGAAAAAATGCGTGGACAAATCCGAGGATTAGAAATGGCGTCTAAAAACGCACAAGACGGTATCTCTCTTATCCAAACAGCTGAAGGTGCATTGACTGAAACTCACTCCATCCTTCAACGTGTTCGTGAACTAGTCGTTCAAGCTGGAAATACTGGTACACAGCAAGGTGAAGACTTAGCTGCAATTAAAGATGAGATCACAGCGCTTGTTGAAGAGGTCGATGGTATTTCTAATCGTACTGAGTTTAACGGAAAAAAATTATTAAATGGTACGTTTAATGGAGTAGGTACACCTGGCACACCAGCAACTCCGCCGACAGATCCAGATGATCCAAGTACAGGTACACCTGCAGTCCCAGCAACTCCTGGTGATGCTTTAGTATTCCAAATTGGTGCAAATGCTACACAACAAATTAAAGTCAACATTCAAGATATGAGCGCTGCTGCTTTAGGCGTTACAGACGCAGATGGTGCAGTTGAGACAGGTAAGTCTGTTAAAGACATCGATGTTTCTAAATTTGAAACAATTGCAGCTGATGACGATGGTGGATTTGATGATCAGTTAGCAATCGTTGATGGAGCTATTAAACAAGTTTCTGCACAACGTGCTAAACTTGGTGCAGTTCAAAATCGTCTAGAGCACACAATCAACAACCTTGGTGCATCTTCTGAAAACTTAACGGCTGCTGAGTCTCGTATCCGTGACGTTGACATGGCAAAAGAAATGAGTGAGTTCACGAAGAACAACATTCTTTCTCAAGCGTCTCAAGCAATGCTTGCACAAGCGAATCAACAGCCACAAAACGTACTTCAATTATTACGTTAATAAACCAAAAGCCCCTATATAAAGGGGCTTTTTTGTTTGTCTTTATTCGCTTAGATGTCTTATTTTATAGATCGTTCTAAAAATCGTTCTAAAAGACGCTTCAACGCCAATGAATACGACAAATAATAATACTATCCAACTAACCAAATATTCGAGAGTGGCTTTTGTATTTCTCAGTGTTAGTCATTATCCTGTTTTTAACAAACAGGGAGCTACATAAAGCAGCTCCCTGACAAGTAATCAATCTTTCTTTTTTTTGTAGTCTTTTATTAAGCTTGAAACAGTTAAACCCATTACACCAAAAGCTACTACATAAAATAAAATATTTGTTACAGGTGTATCAATTTTTCCTAAAATCAACACAATAGCGATAATAGCGGCGGGTAAAGTAATTAACAAACCTTTGGATGCCTTATTTTCCTGTGTCACTAGCCGAGCACCTCCTTGAGGAATTACACGAACAAAGGTCGTTCGCAACAAACTAAAACAATTGATTTCTTTACTAAAAGTAAGATGAACATATATAGATGCTTTTTTATAAGTTTTACATTGGTAAAATAGTGAGAAGTATCTCAGTCATTCTTTCCAATATAGAGGAGGGGGAATCGCAGTTAACTTATACAAATGTATAAACAGCACTTCATAGAACTTGCCTTACTAGGGTGAATTAAAACATATATAATCCTTCTATTAAAGTTGTTGGTTTTAAAAAGTAAAAAACATGGTAAAATTAGATAAAAGTATAAGAAAGAGTGATTCTATGGAATATGTAATTATGTTAATCTTTTTATTAGCACTTTTCTTTATATTTACTGTTTTCCTAAAAACCCGTTACAGTTTTGGTGAAAAATACTTAGTCTTAAAATTTGGTTTATCTAAAACAGAAATACCAATTGATCAAATCGTTAGTATTAAAGAGTCGGACAAGTATGGAGTTGAAGATAATATTGATTATAGAATTGGTGCTCCATATGGTCAACCAGATAGAATCGTTATTGAAACTATGAATAAGCGTTTTCTAGTTTTTTTAAATGAAGGTCATCATTTTCTTCAAAATTATAAAAAAGCTAGTGCTAGAATAAAAGATAAGTACCTTCTATGATATAAGGTGCTTTTTTATTCGAGTTCCACTTCTTTAGATATACTAATAGAATGAATACTTCAATACTTCAGCCAAGCTGACTTACGAAGAGTTGTATCGTAGGCTAAGTGATAGACTGAAATATAATATATCTCTTGAAAGGATGATTGTGGTGGTGAAAACAGATAAAGTCTCCTCCTGAATACAGTAAATCACATTCAGGAGGAGATAAAAAATGTTTAAAAAAATAGATGAAAATTATCCGAGAAAAGAGCACTTTCATCATTATATGAAGGTAACCCGATGCTCATATAGCCTAGTTATCGATTTAGATATCACGAAATTGCATTCAATATTAAAAGAAAAAAAGCTAAAAGTATATCCTGTGCAAATTTATTTGTTAGCAAGAGCTGTGCAAAAAATACCGGAGTTTCGGATGGATCTAGTGAACGATGAACTTGGTCACTGGGATCTTCTCCATCCTAGTTATACGATTCTAAATAAAGAAACAAAGACATTTTCAAGTATTTGGACGCCTTATGACGAAAATTTTGCTCGGTTTTATAGAAGCTGTGTAGCTGACATTGAAGCTTATAGTGAAAGTAACAAACTATTTCCGAAACCTCATATGCCAGAAAATATGTTCAATATTTCAAGCCTGCCTTGGATTGATTTTACTTCTTTTGACCTTAATGTATCTACAGATGAAACTTATTTGCTGCCGATATTTACGTTAGGCAAATTTAAGGTGAAAGAAGGAAAAATCATCTTGCCAGTCGCCATTCAAGTACATCATGCTGTTTGTGACGGCTATCATGCCGGTCAATATGTAGAATATTTGAGATGGCTTATAGAACATTGTGAAGAGTGGTTAGACGATTCATTGGGTAAGTCCTGAATGTCAGGAGTGATTTGCAAGAGGTTTAAGCAGACTTTAACGAGTCTGCTTATTTGTTGTGTAATGAAGGAGCTATTAGTTTGCAAACAAGGCAATCATGTTTTGTTTCTCAATTATTTTTGCGGTTTCTTTTTGGCGTTTTGTAAAAATGAACTACAAAAATCATGTCGAAACACGACGATGATTGATTGAGGCACAGCATCTCAAAATGTGTAAAACATATGAAAACAGACCTTAAGGAGGTCTGTTTTCATATTGGAATCTGTCGAAAGCATCATTAACATAGGGAAGAAGTAAGTGTTGTATTCATTTTTGTTGTGCACAACAATCTATGTTAAGCCTCAAGGTTGTGTAAATAACCATCAAGATAAAAAGACATTGTATTCATCACATCTGTTTTAAAATCTCGTTTAAATTCATGCATATTATGATTTTCAATAATAGTGATGACTTCATCTGGTAAGGTGGCAGTGAGTTTGCATCCAGTGATAATGGCTGCTTCAGCTTGAAAAATATCCATCACTTGCGCCTCATTGATCACATCATTTGAACAAAGTAAGTCTGTCATTTCCTTTAGCTTTTTAAATAACAACATTTTTGACTGAAGCATACCATCAGAGTCGACGTTTCTTTCCAAAACAGAAGTGCGAATTGCTTCTAATCTAATGTATATAGGGTTTTTATCAATAATTTCTTCCAATTCCTTCAGAAAAAGATGTTTGATATCCTGAAGGCTTTTGATCTGTGTTTCAGAAATAATTTCAATGAAGCGTTCTAGTCTCTTTATATATTCCCGGCATAATAGTTGGAAGAACAGAGCTTCTTTCGTTTTGAAATAAACAAACAGTATGCCCTTTGATAGCTTCGTTTCTTTGGCGATATCTGACATTTTGATTTGGTTATATTCATGTGTCTCAAAAAGCTCTGCTGCTTTATCTAAAATCGCTTGAGCTCTTAGAGCCTTTGCTTCATCTGTCATCGCTCTTTTCATTATTTTTCAACCTCCATTTCAAAGGTAATTTTGATTTGGAGTCAGACAAAGAGATATATAAGGAAGCATGTCATTAGCTGAATCTTTTAATGATCTTGTCAAACGTACGATCACCTAGAAGATTTTTCATGAACACCATAGGTTTAGCACCAAACCCAACCAAATAGCGCGTTTTAGGTTTCGTTACAGTGACAGCTTTCACAATCGTATTTGCAATGACTTCTGGTTTTGTTAAACTACTTCCTGAATAAGTTTTTACCATGTTATCTGCTGACTTGTTGGCAGCTTCTTTATAAGCTCCTTTTGCAGATGCAGTTCTTAGATTTTCTGCTGCAATGACGCCCCACTCGGTTGCAATTCCTCCAGGCTCAACCACAATGACATCAATACCAAATGGTTCAACTTCTAACCGTAAGCAATCAGAAAAACCTTCTACTGCAAATTTGGTGGCGTGGTACCATGCACCAAATGATGTCCACACTTTTCCGCCCATAGAAGAAATATTAACGATCTTACCATAGTTGTTTTTTCTCATACTAGGCAGAACAAGCTGCGTCATTCTGGCAAGACCAAACACGTTCACTTCTACTTGTCTTCGCGCTTCTTCCATAGATACATCTTCAACCGCACCATATGAGCCGTAGCCCGCATTATTGACAAGCACGTCGATTCTTCCTTCTTTGTCCAAAATCTCACGTACACAGTTTACCATAGACTCTTCGTCAGTGACATCAAGTGAAATGGTGTTAATTCCTTGAGAGATGAGGTCTTCCATCATTTCTTTTCGACGTGCAGCACCATAAACAATGAAACCTTTCTTATATAATTCAATTGCTGTGGACTTTCCAATACCTGCTGATGCACCTGTGATAAGAGCGACTTTTTTACTCATTTGTTCTTCCTCCTTTTTTGACCACTGGTCAATTATATATGACTTGTGGTCAATTATAAGTGACCGAAAGTCAATTGTAAAGAAGGATTTATTAATATGTTTTATCATTTTTTAAAATATTGAGTTTATAAGTTCCTTTGTATAGATATTTGGCGGTGTTCCATCACTTTAAAATATTAATGTTATACTTACCTCAATAGATATAGGGAGGCATCCACTTTGAAGCCATTTTGGGAGAAAGAAGAAGAGAGTCCTTTCACTTTAGAAAAGATAGATGAGAAAAAAATTCGTGAAGCAGAGGCGAGACTTGGTGTCACTTTACCTGTTACATATAAAAAGCTCGTTTTAGAATGGAACGGTGGTTTTACAGTTCGTAATGCTTTTCCAACCGAAAATCCGAATTCTTGGGCAGATGATCATGTTCAATTTGACCATCTAAGAGGAATCGCCAAAGATGATGGCATCATGAATAGTTCCCAGTTAAGTGATGAATTGGAGCTGCCGGAGGGGCTTGTGATCATCAGCGGAGAAGAAGATACATGGATCGCAATGGATTATCGAGAAACGAAGGAACATCCTCCTATTCACTATTTTGATTTAGAGATGGGAGTCGATTTTAAGCTGGCAGATACTTTCGATGATTTTATTGAGCAGTTATATACAGCTGAAGATGCGATGATCGAGGTAGTAGAGATTGAGGAGGAATCTTCTGAATTATATATAAGTAGAGAAGAGCTTGAACTCATATTTGAGAGAGGAGACCTTCGTCAGCAGAACCTCTTTAAAATGGCACATTATCCAATGGAAGACATTGAAGAGATTGAATGGTTTTTCGATCGTATGAAAAAATGCATCAAACAGATAAAAGATCAGAATGTTTTGTATGAAGCGGCCACGACGGTTCACTCCATTCTTTTGTTAAATCCAGATATGCCGAGGAATGACCGTATCAATCAAGAGCTGCAAGAAATTGCTGAGTTTCTAGAAAAGAGTGGAGAGTCTCTTATCGTCCTTTTGGGAGAAGACATTCATCCAGTGAAAAAACGATAGTGAAAGAATAAAAGTCCTTAAAAGGCAATTAGCCAGCATTATAGAAAAGTTCTATTTGAAGGTTGATCAAAAACGCTTTTTATTTTCTTCTTTATCTGTCTTGAGGTATGAGTTACAATCTATCCAAAATCCATTAAAATAAAGAAAAACTGATAAAGGAGCAACCACATGAATTTTAATTTAAATGAAGCTTTGGATATGTTGAGTCGAACTCCTCACACGTTAGAAAGTCTTTTGTCGGGTTTATCGAAGGATTGGCTTCACAGCCGTGAAGGGGAGGGGACGTGGAATCCAGTTGAAGTCATTGAACATTTGATTGAAGCAGAGAAATTCAACTGGATTCCTCGATTAAATGTGATTCTTGCTGATGGAGAGAATACACCATTTCCTGCGTTTGACCGCTACTCTCATTTGAACCAATCTGAAAGACAGATAGAACAAGCATTATCTGAGTTTCATCATATGCGGATGGAGAATGTGGTATACATTCAGCGTATGACACATTCAGGCCTTGATTTAGAAAAAAAGGGCGTTCACCCGGAGTTTGGAGTCGTGAAAGTGAGCGAATTACTTTCTGCGTGGGTTGTCCATGACTTCACACATATGTCCCAGATTGTTCGGGTCATGGCGGAACGATATCGAACCGATGTGGGCCCGTGGAGCGCTTATTTAGGGATTTTGAATAGGAAATAAATGTTTAATGGTGCTTGGCGGCCCACTCAGATTGAAGCATGGCATATTGATATTCATCGACCCAATGTCCCTTCGACATATAATTTTGCAGCAAATGTCCTTCGCGTCTCATTTCTAAACGTTCCAGCACTCGAATGGATTTTTCGTTGCGCACATCTGTAAAGGCAATGATTTTATGTTTGTTTAGTGTTATAAAGATATATTCGAAAATTGCACTCAGAGCTTCATGAATATAGCCCATTCCTTGGTATTCAGGCGCGAGTGTAAAACCTATTTCAACAATTCTCGGCTCACTGTCAAGTGTATGAATGGCGCAATCTCCTATCAGCTGATTGGATTCAGATAAGGCAATAGCGTATTGAAACCACGTCCCCGGTTGATTAGGTTTTTGTGTCATTTGATGTTGAACAAATGATTCAGCATCTTCGTACGTGTAGTTTTCCCAAGATTGAAATTTTGCAATAGAGGGATTTGCTCGGTATTGATAAAATGCTTCAATATCCTGCCTGTCAAATTGGCGAATAACAACCCGGTTTGTTCTTGTAAATATGCTGTTTGCATTCTTCATGTGTTAACCTCACTTTTTAGTTTGTTCTTGATTTGAAAAAGTCTATCAGCCATTCAGATAGCTGCTGTTGTGCTTTGCTGACAAATCGATCTGCATAATAAATTAATTCCAAGTGCCGGACAGGTGCTGGCTCAGCAATAGGAATCGAAACAATATTGGACCACGTCGAATGTTGTTTTAGTAATCCTCTTGGCTGAATGGTTGCACCGATCCCGGCTTCAACCAGCTGCAATAGCGAAAATGCGGATCCAACCTCCATGGCAGTGTCTAGTTCAACACCCTGTTCTTTACATACGTCATCTACTAAATCCCTTCCTAGATATCCCTTCGGATACATGACCAACGCATGCTGAGTCAGCTCTTCTAATGTCACTTCACTCTTCTTAGCTAAATCACTTTCTGAATGAACAAATAATTCGTAAGGCTCACTTCCAAGTGGAATTTGAACGAGCCGCTTATCCGCAGGCCCTCGCAGCCCGATGCCGAGATCTACTTTATGCGAAAGGACTTCTTCACGCACGAAGATATTTGAATATGCCTTCAGATTGGTTTCGGGGTAAAGTGTTTTAAATTCTACAAAAAGTGGCACTAGCTGAAAATCAAGATCGGAGGGGAGTACTGCGAGACGAACGGTTCCTCGTTTTTCCGATAATAGTTCTTTCATCGCATTTTTTGCATCTCTTTCAGCTTGAAGCATTTTCATGCCATATTGATAAAGCAGCGAACCGGCTTCGGTAGCCACGACTTTTTTACCGATTCGATCAAAGAGCGGCATCCCAACTTCTGCTTCAAGCAGTCGAATTTGCTGGCTAAGTGTCGGCTGTGAAATGCCTAGCTCCTCAGCAGCCTTTGTAAAATGCAAATGATGATATACAGCCATAAAATAGGTAATATGCCGGGTATCCATTTGTCCTCCTTTCATAAATGATAGCCTTTTCCTATCATCATAATACGATTTATTGTATTGATCAATGGATGCAGCAGTTTTATACTCAAAGTAACCTTAACGAGATGAAAGAAGGGTATTGATGAAAAAAATATATTATTTAGCCGCTTTATTTTTAGCAGCATTAAACTTACGTCCAATCATTACGTCCGTGGCTTCCATGATGAGCATGATTCAATCAGAGCTTGGTGTAAACGCACTGACAGCAAGTCTTTTGACCACTTTGCCTGTCCTTTGTATGGGGGTATTTGCTCCTGTTGCGACGATACTCAGCCGGCGTTTTGGTTTAGAAAGAACGCTGTTTTTCTCAATTCTTCTTATCACGATTGCCACCGCACTACGTGGTACAAGCCAATCGGTTGCTATCCTGCTCATGACTGCGTTCGCAGGAGGGGTAGGGATTAGCTTTGCGGGTCCTTTATTGTCTAGTTTTATTAAAAAATATTTCCCGAGAAATCCTGGTATTGTTAGTGTGTATTCAATTTCGATGACAATAGGTGCAGCGCTCGCTTCCGGCTTCACCATTCCGATTTATCTACGCAGTCAGCATCACCTTACGTTAGCTTTGTCCTGCTGGGCGATTCTAGGGGTGATTGCCCTTATTCTATGGGTCGGTTTAGTTCGCAAAAATGAGCAAAGTGATCATGTAACCTTGCCGTTAAAATTGCCGCTGAGAAACAAAAAGGCGATTCAATTCACTTTGTTCTTTGGCTTTATGTCTAGTATGTTTTATTCTTTGACGGCATGGATTTCACCAATTGCTCTTAGCTTTGGAAACAGTCCGCAATATGCTGCCATGCTGCTGACCATATTTACACTTATTCAGATTCCGGTGGCACTACTTGTTCCAGCGGTCGTTACTCGATTAGGAAAACCGAAATTATTTCTCATCTTATGCAGTCTGTCTGAACTCATTGGCCTTATCTTTCTTCTTCTGCCAATGCCGATCTTGCCAGCCGTCATTTTCCTAGGGATGGGTGCAGGTGGATTATTTCCTTTAGCGCTTATGCTCCCGATTATGGAGACGAATACTCCAGAGGAAGCCGGAACCTGGTCAGCGATGTCGCAGATGGGCGGGTACATTGTAGGTGGATTCGGTCCATTTTTCATTGGCTTGGTTTTCGATCTAAGCGGACATTTTTATGCTTCTATTGTGGCAATGGTTGTCATCGTCATGCTGATGATTGGCGTTCAGTTATCCATGAATCTTGGTAAAAAACGCGAAGTGGGATCCAACTAAAGATCAATTGATCGGCGCTTTTATATCATTGCACAATGGAAACCGCCATAGCTATTCCTAATTAAATAGGCTATGGCGGTTATTTTTTTAGAAGCTGCACATGAACGAATTATCTTGCAAGATATTTTTCAACTTTACGGGTAGCCATTTCTGCAGCTTCCATGATCATTTCACCTAATGTTGGGTGAGGATGAATCGTCATTGCTAAATCTTCTGCTGTAGCGCCAACTTCAATAGAGAGAGCTAGTTCTGATATAAGAGTAGATGCTTCAGTCCCTACGATTTGTGCCCCTAGAATAAGACCAGATTCAGCATGGGCTACAATCTTCACAAAACCTTCTGGTTCTTTTAATGCAAGCGCTCGGCCATTAATGGAGAACATTGCTTTCCCAATGACAGTCGGAATGGATTTTTGCTTGCAATCCGTTTCGCTTAGTCCAACACTCGTCAATTCTGGGCTGGAAAAAACAACAAGTGGGATCGCTTTATAGTCTATCATCGAAGGTTTACCAGCGATTGCTTCTGCTGCAACTTTTGCTTCATAGGAAGCTTTATGAGCCAAAGCAGGCCCCTCTGTGATATCACCAATCGCATATATGTGCGGGATGGATGTTTTGCATTGTTCATCAATTTCGATTCGTCCGTGAGAAGGAATAGACAACCCGATAGAATCAAGACCTAATGTTCCATCTGTATTCGGTTTTCTTCCGACAGTAATCAGTGCATATTCCGCTTTCACCGTGTAGCTTTCTTTCTGTTTCTCATAATGAAGGTCAATTCCGCTCATATGCTGCTCGGCATCTGTGACGTTTGCTCCTGTAATCAGTGTGATTTTATCTTCTTTCAATTGACGAACGACAGATGAGACAAGTTCACTTTCAAAGCCAGGTAATACTTGATTGCCGCCTTCCAAGATGGTGACATTTGTTCCAAACCTAGCAAACATCTGTCCTAATTCAACCCCAATATAACCACCCCCAACTACAACAAGGCTTTTAGGGATCTCGGGAAGGGATAGAGCTTCAGTGGAAGACAATATACGACCGCCGAAAGGGAGTGATTTAATTTCAATTGGACGGGAGCCGGTTGCTAGTATAAGTTGTTTGAAGTTGATTTGCTTTTCACCTTTTTCTGCATGTTGAATGACCGCTGTATGCTGATCGATCAAGCTTGCATCGCCTTCCAGTATGGTAACTCCCGCTGACTTTAACAAAAATTGTACGCCTCCCGCTTGTTTGTCCACAACCGCTTTTTTGAAATCTTGAGCTTCCTTGAAAGAGCCGCCTGATTGAAAACCACCCCATTGTGTGCGGAGCTTGAACCGCTCTGCTTCTGCTATTAGCGCCTTAGAAGGGATACAGCCTACATGGGTGCATACTCCACCTAACTGATCACGCTCTACAATCGCTGTCTTCATGCCGAGATGAGCTGAACGTAATGCCGCCACGTAGCCTCCCGGACCTGATCCAATTACTAATGTATCTACTGTGTCTAAATGAATCATTTCTTGCACCTCCAACTTCAAAATATGATGATCATAATATATTATAGTCATCATATTTTAATGAAGTCAATCCCATCTGAGTGTGGAAAGATGGATTTCAGTCAATTGACACAAGATAATATGATGAATATAATATTTTGATAAGAAGGAGGTTAGGTGGAGGGATGCCTTATCCAAAAGGTCATAAGTCAAAAGTGAGAGAGCAGATCATTGCAAGTGCTGCACGAGCATTTCGAACAAATGGCGTTCGTAATATCAGTTTGCCATTCATTATGAAAGGAGCAGGCCTAACTCATGGAGGGTTTTATGCTCACTTTAAGAACAAGGATCAGTTGGTGATAGAGGCTTTTCATTTTGCTATCACTGATACGATCAAGCTGCTGCAAAGTGTTGCAGACAAGAAAGCAGATCAGCCTCGAATTCAGACGATCATTGAATTCTATTTAAGTTCGGTTCACCGTGATCAGACGGAGGTCGGCTGTATACTGCCTGCGCTGTCAGGAGAAATTGCTCAATTATCGCAAGAGGTACGGAATGCTTATACCGATGAATTGAAACGATTTATGGAGTTTATAGCTGATGCTGGAAACATAGATCTCTCTACGAGTTACGCACTAGTAAGCAGCATGATTGGTACAATTGCTCTTGCACGTGCTGTCAATGATTCGCAGTTCAGTGATCAATTGTTACTGGCAGGCATAATACAGGCAAAACGCGTTCTAGAGGCGAATTAACATTCAAATAAAAAACATAGGGGATGTTACGATGTTGATTAGAGAAGCAAGCATAGAAGATTATCCAGAATTAAGACAAATCTATTTAGAATCCCGGCGCCAAAGCTTTCACTGGCTCAATCCAGAAGAACTCAATCTGCAAGATTTTGATCAAGATACGCAGGAAGAGCGAATTTTCTTAGCTGAGGAGAACAATAAAATCCTCGGATTCATTTCTCTATATGTACCCGATCGATTTATTCACCTCTTGTTTGTACATCCAGAAGCTGCGGGCCAAGGGGCTGGAGATCAGCTGCTCAAACAAGCGATAAAAGTTTTGGGAACACCGGTCACCCTCAAATGTGTCTCCGAAAATCACAAAGCTTTATCTTTTTATCAAAAAAGAGGCTGGAAGGCTGTTGTAGAAGAAGGAGAACCTGGGGCAGAATACTGGGTGCTTATTTATGAATAGAAGTCTTTTTATCTTATCATTCGCATGGCCCTTTATAGGGCTTTTTTGCGGTTTCTTTTCGGTGTCGAATGGTTCATAAAATGATAATATATGTCATTATAGGGAAAATAGAGGAAGGGGTAAGGGCTGATGGAGAAAGTGCTTTCTTCTCACGTCGGTTTGAAAATCAATGAATGGTATTATCATATTCAAAGATTTAACGTACCGGACGCCGAAGCATATAAAGAGGAAATCAAATCAATGCTTGATCATATGGAAGAAAATCAAGATTTATTATTGTATTTCTCACTCATGGAGTTCAGACATAAATTAATGCTTGATTACTTGAATCCTTTAGAAAATGGGAAAGAGCGGGCTAACTTCAAGGAACTCGCAATGAAGATCAAAAGGGACCAAGAGAAATTAACAGGATTGCTCGAGTATTACTTCAATTTTTTCTACGGCATGTATGAATTTGAAAACTATGAATACCTAAATGCGATTACCTTCTATAAACGGGCAGAAAAAAAGCTGTCTCTTGTCAGTGACGATATTGAACGGGCCGAGTTCAATTACAAGATGGCTGAAATCTATTACCACATGAAACAAACCCACATGTCCATGCACCATATCGCACAGGCGATAGAATGTTATCGAGAAAAAGATACATACACAGTAAGAGAAATACAATGTTCTTTTGTGATTGGATTAAACTACATAGATATGGCTGCCCCGAAAAAGCAATACCCCATTTTCAACACGCACTAGAAAAAGCCGCCGATAACTCAACAAAACGATTAAAAGGATCAGCACTCTATAATTTAGGGTTGAGTTATTTTCATCATAACGACCTTTCAATGGCAATTAAATATTTTAATGAATCTATTCATTCGTTTAAAGAACAAGGTTATGAGCATTTAAACAAAATTCTTGATCCGCTGGTCATGTTGACAAAATCATACTTTAAAAATGATCAGAGTGATTTAGGTTTATATGCATTAAACTATGGATTTGAATTAGCTGAAAAATTAAAGGATGATATTTTTATAAATACATTCATTATGTTGAAATCACTATATATAGATAACAATGTGAATCGTATAACAGAGTCAATGGCTTATTTGGAATCAAAGTCTTTTTTTGCAAATCTTGAAGATTTAGCGAAAGATGCAGCGAAGCATTATAATAAAGCAGGAGATATAGAACGCTCAAACGAATTTTACGAGAAGATTCTATATTTCCAACACCAAATTAAAAGGGGAGACTGTCTTTATGAAATTTAAGTCAGTAGCAACCGTATTTATAATTGTCAGTGTGTTAGGTGCTTTTAGCTATGTTTCGTCTAACGATATCCATAATGAAGCCCAAAGAGGACATACATCTAGTATCGGTTATTTTGCTTAAACTAAAAAAAGCCTTTTAAATGGCTTTTTTAGCTTCAATGTGCTAAGCCTTCAAAAAAATGAATAGTAATAGAAAGAGAGCGGCCTTTGTCCGTTCTTTTTTTAAAAGATTCAAATCTTGAAAAATATGTATTTTCCATCATACATTACATTATTTTTAATATCCTACTGCATTCTATTTTAAAGGATGTTACCGTTGTTTGTAAGGAATGATTGGCCAGTCTTCCAATACGAGTTGGAGGGAAATCATGAATTACAAAATTGAAATGATAACGAATATGAAAATGGTGTATATGAGAAATATAGGATCATATGGCAGCAAAGAGAATCTTGAGATGATGAAGAGATTTAAGAAATGGATCAAGCAATACCAATTAAATGATGAATTAAAGGAATATGGTATATATGGTGTTCCTCAAGATGTTCCTGGAAAAATTCCATCAGAAAAATGCAGATACGACCTCATGCTTATGACAAATAGAGATTTCACAAAGGATCAAATGGTTCAGACTGGTCATTTTGAAGGGGGAAAGTATGCTGTGTTTACAGTGACACATACAACCGAAAAAGTGAATTTATTTTGGAGACAATTGCCTCAAATGATCCAACACAATCAATTGAACACGCGTCAGGTACCTATTATGGAGAGATATAGAGAAGAAGAAGGCGTGTGTGAGTTCTTACTACCTATCTTTTAAACACTTTATCAAACTTCAATGAAAACAGACCTCTTATGGTCTGTTTTCATGAATATGATATGTGTAAATATTCTACGACTCGTTCCTTTAAATATCGATACTGATCCTCATTCGTATCTTGAAATGCTTCTTCTCGATTTGAAGGTACATCCATATAAACGATTTCCTCAGAGAATTGTGAAGAAGTAAAGTCGATTCTTGTTCCATTCACTACGTTATAAAAGTGCCATCCGTTGGGTAACGCGGTCTTGTTTATTTTCCCGCCTAAAAGATCATGGACGACTAAAGAAGTGACGCCACATTGTCCGTTGGCTGGGTTGTCTTTACTCCACTTTGAACTAGAGTGAGAGGACCAGGCTTTATAAAGAGCATCAATGATTCTGTCTGTCGTGTAGAGGTTCATCATAAAAATCCTTTCTATTTAAAGAATGAAATGAATGTAGTATCTGTTTAGTCTATAGTAGGTTTTTTCTCGATCAAAATCCAGATGCTATACTATGGCTAAACCAATATAACAATGAAGATTCATGACAGGAGGAGCTCGGTGTGGTATTCATCATAGGTATTGTAATTGCTTATATTGTTGCTATTTTAGGCTTTACTGTTTTCGTAGATGTAGGGAATGGGTTGGGGACGGCTCTCAGCATCATCGGGGGAATGGTCATTTTATTCATAGCTGGTAGATTACAAAGACAAAAAGAAAAGAATGATCCAAACATATTATTAGATAAGATGATGATGCTTTTTCAAGAAGACGGCTTTCAGGCTTCAACATACATCTTTTCACAAAATGTGGATAAAGGCTTTGCGATTGATGATGTGCGAAAGGTCATGCGCTTTATTACACATCAACCTGGCGGCTCATCTCGAAAATTCAGGTTTGAGGTTACTGAGCTTTCCATGAAAGAGTTGAAACAAGTTGACATGTTAGAAGATGGTGTGCCGATTGAACATTCTGTTGAGAGTGATAATAATGAAGAGATCTCGACACTTGAATTGAGATTAACTATGAATGATCAGGAATCATCAACGATCACGCTCACCTTTCTAAAATTTGATGTGCCTGTTAGTAAGAGCACCGCAGAATATTTGATTGAACGAGAAAATCTGGAGGAGATTTATCATGAAATTGATTCAATGATGAAATCTGAGGATTAATGAAATGACTGTTCATAAAGAAGAAATCACAGTTTGAGGTGGTTTCTTTTTTTATGTCAATCAAGTCAAAGCTGGTCCAGTCATTGCGGTTGAATGTTTTTCTCAAAAATGAATAAAGATAGACTAGATAAGAAACGAACATTGATATCGAAATGACTCATGTGATGAGGAGGAAACATACATGCAAAAGCTTTGCAGGGAAGTCTGGATCGAGGTCAATCTTGACGCGATTAAAAGAAATATCGAAGCCATTCAAGCGCATATTCCAAAGAAAAGTAAGATCATGGCTGTCGTGAAGGCGAATGCATATGGGCACGGTTCCGTGGAGGTTGCGCGGCAGGCATTAGAAAGCGGTGCGACAGAGCTTGCAGTTGCCAGCTTGGAAGAAGGCATTGTATTGCGGAGAGCAAAAATTGAAGCACCGATTCTCGTCCTTGGATTTACCCCACTCGACTGTGTGAAAAGGGCTGCAACCTGGAGAATTGACCTCTCCGGCCTTCGTGAAGACTGGATTGTTCAAGCAAATGAGATTTTAGCAGAAGAAGAAAGTCTGCCCCGGCTTGGGATTCATGTCAATGTCGATACGGGGATGGGACGATTAGGTGTACGGACAAAGGAAGAGCTGTTAGAGGTGGTGAGGGCGCTTGAAGAGAGTGAAAACCTGAGATGGGATGGAATATTTACGCATTTTTCCACGGCGGATGAGCCTGACCCTGATTTCACACTGCTTCAGCACAGCATTTTTATTGATTTTCTTCGTTTCTTAAAAAAACAAGGCATTACACTGCCTACGGTACATATGAACAATACAGCAGCTGCCATCGCGTTTCCTGAATTTAGTGCAGATATGATTCGGCTCGGCATCGGGCTATATGGACTGTACCCCTCGCAATACATTGAGAGTTTAGACGCTGTTAAGCTAGAGCCCGCTCTCAGTTTAAAAGCAAGGATTGCGTTCGTGAAGGAAATGGTGACAAAGCCAAGGACCGTCAGCTATGGGGCAACCTATGTAGCAAAGCCTGATGAAGTTATTGCGACCATACCGATTGGTTATGCAGATGGGTACTCACGAGCCTTATCAAATAGAGGATTTATGCTTTTCCGCGGAAAACGAATGCCGATTGCTGGCCGCGTCACCATGGATATGACGATGATCAGTTTAGGAGATATAAAAGCAAAACAAGGCGAGGAAGTCGTTATTTACGGCCGTCAAAAAGGCGGAGAAATTTCTGTCGATGAAATCGCCGAAATGCTCAATACGATCAACTACGAGGTTGTTGCCACCTTAAGCCGCCGCGTTCCTAGGTTTTATCGTCGAGGCGGGAAGATTATTAAAATATCGACGCCGGTGATGTATGTGTGAGGATTTCATCATAAAAATTGATTAATAATAACCTTTAATGATAAAAAAAGTAAAAATAAGGACGATAAAAGGAGGGAATGTCATGAACTGGAGGAAGAAAAAATGAAAAAAAGATTTTTACTATTTATCTTGGTACTTCTTTTAATAAGTACCATTAATCCATTCAAAGCGAATGCAGCTGAAAATTCAACTGGATGGACGAAACGAGCTGATTTACCAGAAGAACGTATTAATGCTAGTGTGGGAGTTGTTGATGGAAAGATTTATGTGTTTGGTGGAGCAAGTGAAAAAAGTAAATTAAACAACCAAACTTTTATGTATGACCCTAAGAAAGATGTTTGGGAAGAGAAAGCAAGTATGCCAAGATATAGAACAGGTGGAACATATGCTACTGTAGGTAAAAAAATCTATTTAATAGGCGGGATTAACGAAGATACTAAAGTAGCCTATAATACGATTGATATTTATGATGCAGAACTTGATCAGTGGGCTGAAGAACCGATTCAAATTCCAAGAGATCCTGTTTTTTCAACTTATAGCAAGGGAACTTTGTACGCAGTTGCAGTGAAAGAGAATATATATATTGTCTCTTCAAAAAACTCTTATAAAAATAATGTCTATCAATTCAATACTGCCACTGGTGAATGGAAGAGTTTGGACTCATCGGCTTTACCACCTCGAAATGGGAGAGCCATTTCTGCAATTGCCGGCAAAATATATGTTGCAGGTGGAGAAAATTCGATTGGGCATAGTAGAGAAAGATCTTTGTTCCAGTATGATATTTCAACAGATAAATGGAGTATATTAAAAGATAGTGACTTAACTTCATTTGTATTTGAACCAGCCTACGAAACATATAATGGGAAATTCTTTGTTATTGGTGGACAGCGGACTGGTGATCGTTCAAGTGAACTGCTGAATAAAGTTCAAATTTTCAATCCGAAAGATGGTCAATTTAAAAATTCAGCGTATGATTTACCAGAAGGTAGAGTATCAGCTGTCGCAGCAATTGTTGAGGATCAATTGTATGTCATTGGCGGACGTGACTACTCATATTATATGGGGAATTTTTCTGCAAAAAGTGATTACAAATCAGTGATTTCTATTCCATTAAGTGACTTGCAAATAACTGAAGATGAAGCAAAGCCAGATGAAGATGCAACAGAAGAACCAAAAGATCAGGACGGAACAAAACCTGGTGATGGATCCACGAAAGAACCGAAAGATCAAGACGGAACAAAACCTGGTGATGGGTCCACGGAAGAACCAAAAGATCAGGATGGAACAAAACCTGGAGAAGAAACTGCGAAAGGTATACTTTCTATAACCATGATCAATGGACTGCAAAAGGATTATCTGCTCTCAATGAAAGAAATCAACGATTTTCTTAACTGGTACAAAGAAAGAAGCTTTGGAATTGGTATGAACTTCTATGAAATCAATGATGAACACAATAAAGGTCCTTTCACAAGTAAGAAGGATTACGTTGTGTACCAAAATATCTTAATGTTTGATATCAAGCAATACTGATATTCAAAAACGATAGAGCTGCTGATAATAGATCAGCAGCTCTTATATTTGTAAAATTGTTAAAATTAGGATCAACGTCATGAAAAAATACGATATATTTTTTTTAAAATCTGCTAAACATCCTATAATCACATCCGATAATAGAATTGTCAGGGTTGATAAGCCCTAGAATAAAGGACTTTTTTCAGACAAGGACGTCTGTCAGGTCCCACATACATGGAGGTAATAGGAAATGAGAATTAACCACAATATCGCAGCACTTAACACATTAAACCGTTTGTCTGCAAACAACGGTGCGAGCCAAAAGAACATGGAGAAACTTTCTTCTGGTCTTAAAATCAACCGTGCAGGAGATGACGCAGCAGGTCTTGCA
>NZ_LKCP01000093.1:0-2543 GCF_001518755.1 Bacillus sp. AM 13(2015)
ACACAAAGAAATCATGGAAAGAAAAGCAGGGACAAGAGAATTCAGAGGTATCTGTAGATGATATCGCAATGGTCGTTTCCAGCTGGACGGGAGTGCCTGTTTCGAAAATTGCTCAAACGGAGACAGATAAGCTTCTGAATATGGAACAATTGCTCCACTCTCGTGTGATTGGGCAGGATGAAGCGGTTGTCGCTGTAGCAAAAGCGGTGAGACGTGCGCGTGCTGGCCTGAAAGATCCGAAGCGTCCAATCGGCTCCTTTATCTTCTTAGGGCCAACAGGGGTTGGTAAAACGGAGCTTGCAAGAGCACTCGCCGAGTCTATTTTCGGTGATGAAGAAGCAATGATCCGTATTGATATGTCTGAATACATGGAGAAACACTCTACATCCAGACTTGTTGGGTCACCTCCAGGATATGTCGGTTATGATGAAGGTGGACAGCTGACTGAAAAAGTGAGAAGAAAACCTTATTCTGTCGTTCTATTAGACGAGATTGAAAAGGCTCATCCAGATGTATTTAATATCTTACTGCAAGTATTAGAAGATGGTCGTCTGACTGATTCTAAAGGGCGTACCGTTGACTTTAGAAATACGATTTTGATCATGACATCAAACGTTGGAGCTAGTGAGTTGAAGCGCAATAAATACGTTGGCTTTAACGTGCAGGATGAAAGTCAAAATTACAAGGATATGAAAGGCAAAGTGATGGGCGAGTTGAAACGTGCGTTTAGACCTGAGTTTATCAACCGTATTGATGAAATCATTGTCTTCCACTCGCTTGAGAAGAAACATCTCAAAGAGATCGTGTCTCTCATGTCTGATCAACTGACAAAACGATTAAAAGAACAAGACCTATCAATTGAATTGACGGAAGCAGCAAAAGCGAAGATTGCCGACGAAGGAGTAGATCTTGAGTACGGTGCGCGTCCGTTAAGAAGAGCGATTCAAAAGCATGTAGAAGATCGACTTTCTGAGGAGCTTCTGAAGGGCAATATTGAAAAAGGTCAACATATCGTATTAGATGTGGAAGATGGAGAAATTGTCGTAAAAGCGACGGCTGCTACGAACTAATATAGTAAGAAAAAAGTGTGAGGCATACCAGCAAGGTGTATGCCTCCCTTTACTTATTTTCTGACCAGTATAAGGAGTTGTATTCTTCAATCTATGGCTAAGACAAAATCAAAATTTATATGCCAATCGTGCGGTTATGAGTCAGCCAAATGGATGGGGAAATGTCCAGGCTGCGGCACGTGGAACAGTATGACAGAAGAGGTCGTTCGCAAAGAGCCGGCAAACCGTCGTAGTGCTTTTAATCATTCTGTTCAAACCATTCAAAAACCTTCACCTATATCTGCAATTGAAACATCCGAAGAACCCCGAATTAAAACGAATTTAGAAGAATTTAACCGAGTATTAGGAAGTGGAATTGTCAAAGGCTCTCTTGTTCTTATTGGCGGAGATCCTGGGATTGGGAAGTCCACTTTATTATTACAAGTATCAGCACAGCTCTCAGACAAAAATCAGAATGTGTTGTACATATCTGGTGAGGAATCCATTAAACAAACGAAGTTAAGAGCGGACCGCCTTGGTATTGAAAGCGCCTCTTTACATGTTTTGGCTGAAACCGATATGGAGTATATAACGTCTGCTATACAGGAGATGAAACCTGCTTTTGTTGTGGTGGATTCGATTCAAACCGTTTATCAAAGCGATATCACGTCAGCTCCCGGCTCTGTATCTCAAGTAAGAGAATGTACAGCACAGCTGATGAAAATTGCCAAGACAAATGGGATTCCTATTTTTATCGTTGGTCACGTGACCAAAGAAGGCTCGATCGCAGGTCCACGCCTTTTAGAGCATATGGTGGACACGGTTCTTTATTTTGAAGGCGAACGTCATCATACATTTCGTATCTTACGGGCGGTAAAAAACCGATTTGGTTCAACGAATGAATTGGGGATTTTTGAAATGAGAGAGGAAGGGCTCACGGAAGTATTAAACCCATCAGAAATCTTTTTAGAAGAGCGGTCGGCAGGTGTATCTGGTTCGTGTGTTGTTGCCTCAATGGAAGGAACAAGACCCGTACTTGTCGAGATACAGGCATTAATTTCCCCGACAAGCTTTGGGAATCCGCGAAGAATGGCCACTGGCCTTGATCATAATCGAGTATCGCTGCTCATGGCAGTTTTAGAAAAACGCGTGGGGCTGCTGCTGCAAAACCAAGATGCGTATTTAAAGGTCGCAGGCGGTGTGAAGCTTGACGAACCGGCGATTGACTTAGCTATTGCCGTCAGTATTGCATCAAGCTTTAAAGACGCAGCGCCGCATCAAGCGGATTGCTTTATAGGAGAGGTCGGTCTGACGGGAGAAGTCAGAAGAGTATCAAGAATTGAACAGCGAGTGCAGGAAGCTGCGAAACTAGGATTTAAGCGAATGTTTATTCCTCAGGCGAATATAGACGGATGGAAAAAGCCGAGAGGGATTGAGTTAGTTGGTGTAGAAAATGTAGCGGAGGCACTTCGAATTTCACTAGGGGGATCATAG
>NZ_LKCP01000094.1:0-65633 GCF_001518755.1 Bacillus sp. AM 13(2015)
CATGAGCTACATCATTTCTAAAATGATTGTAGGTGGACTGTCTCTAGATGAAGCTTTTAGAACCGTTCTGGTAACAGCTCCTAAATTGTTAGGAATTGACGATTTTACTTTTACTCCAAATAACCTTGTGGTTCTGGATTCTACTTCTACTGAGACTGCTTTTCCTGATGTAGATGGAGAAACGGTGTTAGGTAACATTAATTATCAACCGAAACACTTAATATTTAACGGTATACCAGATATTGAGAGCGTTTCTAGTTGGAAATAAACGTTTTGACACGATGAAAGAAGATATATTTCATTTTGTTCGCTGTCTTGAGGAAACAACAGAAGGGTAAATGGAGATACTCTTAGACATCTTACAGAAGCGTAAGAGTATCTCTTTATTTTTTAGATAAATGTAAGCGTTATCAAAATTTCTTTTTAAAAGGAGGAATTTGATTGGAAAATTCTCAATTGAATTTCGAAAAGAAGACGATTCGAAAGGTGACACGAAGAATTATCCCGTTACTATTTTTACTCTATATTATTTCTTATCTAGACAGGGCAAATGTGGGATATGCTGCATTGGAAATGAATGAAGCACTAGGACTAACAAGTAAAATGTTTGGTCTTGTGACAGGTATTTTTTTTATTGGTTATTTTCTGTTTGAAGTACCAAGTAATATTTTAATGCAAAAATTTGGGGCAAGAGTTTGGATTACTAGGATACTCTTTACTTGGGGAATTATTTCTATGGCAACTGGGTTTGCTCAGAATGCTACCCAGCTCTATATCATTAGATTCCTTCTTGGAATAGCAGAGGCAGGTCTATTTCCAGGTATTATTCTATACCTTACTTATTGGTTCCGAGCTAAAGAAAGAGCAAGTACAATTGCGATGTTTATGACAGCAATCGCCGTTTCTTATATTATAGGAGCTCCCGTTTCTACTTTAATTATTGATCATATTCATTGGATGAATGTGCCTGGATGGCGTTGGATGTTTATTATCGAAGGCGCCCCTGCTGTTATTTTAGGATTTGTTACATATTTCTACTTAACAGACCGGCCAGAACAAGCAAAGTGGCTAACAGCCGAAGAAAAAAATTGGTTGATTTCAGAATTAAGAAAGGACGAGGAGCTACGAGAAAAGAAAGGCCAACAAACCTCTAGTCATAAGACGGCCTTGACTGATCCTAAACTGTGGTACCTCGCCTTAATTTACTTTGTATATACTGCAGGTACACTGGGTGTTGGATATTGGATGCCCCAAATTATTAAAGGCTTATCTAGTTATTTATCAAACACCCAGATCGGCTTCATTGCTACAATCCCTTACATTATTGCTTCAATCGTCATGAATTACTGGTCAAGACGCTCAGATCGCACTGGTGAAAGACGTATGCACACAGCTTTACCATTACTCGTAGCTGGTTTAACGTTACTCAGTGTAGGAATGGTATCCAATCCATTTATTGCAATGGTTTTCATCACCATATCATTGGCAGCCATGTATTGTTTTAAAGGTCCTTTTTGGTCATTGCCCACTATGATATTGAGTCCAGCCACAGTAGCTGTTGGAATTGCAGTCATTAATTCAATTGGAAGTCTAGGAGGTTTTGTTGGCCCTTATGCAGTTGGATGGTTAAAAGATGCTACAGGAAAAATGCAAGCCGGTTTGATTTTCTTAAGTATTATTTTAATAATAGCTTTCATATTAGTATTAGCTATGAAATTTGAGCAAAAAAGAACTGCCTTCAAGAGTCAGAAGGAAATAGGGGAAATCCGGCTTGAAAAATAATTTGTCTACAATCTGAGCAGATCAATGATCTGTTTTTTTCTAGTGAAATCAGCCTGTATCTTAAGGTCTATATCGTGTATATACAAGGTTGGCCTAAAGCGGTTTGATGACGTTTTACATATATGATAACAGGTGGAATTATGGTATCATTTTAAAATATATACAGCTGAGGCTGACGTTTATCCAAATGCGGTAGGACAAAAAAGGGGTTGTTTACTTGAATTCAAAACAGCAGCCGACGACTAGAAAACGCTTGGAGACAATGGCAGATCATGTTGAAGATAAACGTGAAGAATATAAAGAATTGCTCATTCAAGTTCAATCTATTCTCGGTGAACCTTCTTTAGAGCAGGAAGAAGTGAAAGAGAAGCTGTCAGATACGTATAAACAAATGAAAGAATATGCTTTATTTGTTGAATCCATCGAGGCCTTTATTCGAAAAATGGCGAAAGAGTCCGATCAGCAAAAATAGGCATTCAAGTATGGATAAAAGAGTGTACTCGGCTGCGGGTATGCTTTTTTGTTTCGGTCAGATTATTCAGAAATTTAAATGAAAGCGTTGACATTTTTATTGTCATGATAAATAATAAATAAAAATTCATCTGAGCATGTACAGGAGGAACGATATGAACCATACAACCAAGAAATGCCTGATCACCTTTATGATTATCCTATTTTCTATGAGTTTTCTTTTTCCTTCCATTTCTTCTGCCCGAAATCATACGTCGTATGCTGCATCAACTGCTTCAGTCCCGTCTGGTCAATATTATCGTTCACAAGAGGTAGCTCTGCATTCTCACGTTCAAAAAGCTTCTCTTTATTACACAACAGATGGCAGCCAGCCGACAACTCAAAGTCAGTTGTACAAAAAGCCCATACATATCGAAAAAGATACGACTTTAAAAGTAAGCGTTTACAAGAAAAACCACCGCCTTTCCACGTCTACATACAATTATCGGTTTGTCACACGAGAGGACATTGCATCATCTTTTTTATCTTTCGAATACAAAGGAATGCCTTATCGGCTGTATATTCCAAAAAATCGTAAGAGGGGTAAAGCCTATCCTCTCGTCCTGTTCTTACATGGAGGCGGTGAGAAGGGAACAGACAATCAAAAGCAGTTACTTGCGAATGATGGTGCAGTTTTATGGGCTTCCCCTGAAGTCCAAAAGAAACATCCTTCGTACGTATTAGCCCCTCAGGCGCGAAATGCTGTGGATGGAGGCTTTGCATTAACAAGAAATTTGCAAAATGAAATCGATCTGACAAACGTGTTTCAATTTTCACCGGATTTACACAAAGCTTATGATGTCCTTCAGCATGTGTTAACTTCTTATCAGATTGATCAGAAAAGGATTTATGCGACGGGTTTATCACAAGGTGGATTTGGCACGTACCAGTTGAACATCACATATCCTCGTTTGTTTGCAGCGATGATTCCTATTGCGGGGGGTGCAGATCCAAGCAAGGCAGGAATTTTAGCACACAAGCCGATATGGGCATTTCATGCAGAAGATGATTCCATTATCCCTATCAGCTATGCGAGAAATACAATTCAAGCTATTCAAAAAGCAGGCGGAAATCCGCTTTATACGGAGTACGCAAGCAAGTATGGATATGACCATGCATCATGGACGCCTGCTTATGAGACGCCAGGCTTAACCGATTGGCTGTTTGCACAGAGACGCAGCTTTCGATAAACAAAAAACCGATTCACCTACTAACAAGGCGAATCGGTTTTTTTCTGTTTTATTTGTCAAAACGATGAGCAGAATGCTTTGTTGGTCCGATGTATTCGTTTAGCTGGAAAGAGCCTTTGATGGCAGCAGTGATGAATTCTTTTGCTGCATAAATGGCTTCTTTCACGTCTGATCCATTCGCTAGTTCAGCTGTGACTGCTGCTGAGAATGTGCAGCCTGCGCCGTGTGTGTATTCTGTGTCGATTTTATCTGTTTCAAGGCGTTCGAAGGTTTGTCCATCATAAAGCAAATCGATGGCTTTGTCCTCGCTTAGCTTACCGCCTCCAGTGATGACCACATATTTAGCACCAAGTTCGTGAATGCGTTTTGCTGCTTCTTCCATTTGTTCAATCGTTTTGATCTCGCCGATTCCGCTTAATTGACCTGCTTCGAAAAGGTTAGGTGTAATAACGGTTGCCAGTGGCGTGAGCTTTTCGCGCAATGCTTCCGCGTGCTCTGGGTATAGGACTTCGTTCGCACCCTTACAAACCATAACAGGATCAATGACGACATTTTTTAGGTCGTATGTTTTGATGGTGTCAGCTGCAAGCTCGATCACGTCGACGGTTGGGAGCATACCTGTTTTCAGGGCATCTACACCAATGCCTTCTACAATGGTAGAGAGTTGCGAGCGAATCGTCGCCGTATCAATTGGAAACACCTGATGATCCCAATGATTATGAGGGTCCATTGCAACGACAACGGTTAAAGCTGTCATCCCGTAGACGTTTTTTTCTTGAAACGTTTTTAAATCTGCTTGGATACCTGCACCGCCGCTTGAATCCGAACCTGCGATGGTGAGTGCTTTATTCATAGACATAGTTGCTGAACCTCCAATGTGATGTGTAACAGTTATTGTTCTATCCCTTATTATAATCAGCTTTTCCATTTATCACAATGAAACGGCATAAAAAAGCGTTCCTCTCTTCGGAACGCCTTTCTTTCTTACCTTTTACAAATCACCAATTTCCCTTTTTTCAGTTCGTCTAAAAGGGTTAAAGCTAACTTTTGATCGGCGCCAGCTGACATCATTTTGGCCATCAGTTCATCATCCCGGGTGCGAATGACATTGGCGACTTGATCCAAAATCCCTTGATCGACCGCAGTCATGCTTTTGGCGTCTGTATACTCCGTTACGGTATCAGAGCGTTCTGGGTCGTACGCAAAAACAAATACAGCGTCCTTTGTTGAACCCGATGAATGAAAGTGGTCGATGGCCTGTTTCGCTTCTTTACTATTCTCAGCCGTGATATATTCCATGATCATCACTCCTTTTCATCAAAAATTCCCATTTTCCCGTCAAATCAAACCGCCTTTTATATCATGAGAAGAAACCCAATTTATGTTTTAATGGAAAAAGACGAATCTATTAAAGGAGTAAGCTGCATATGAAGATTTCCTTATTAATTGTGACACATAACCGGCTCAGCGCATTGTGTGAGCTGCTTGAATCCATTTCAAGACAAACCGTACAGCCTTTTGAAATTGTCGTCGTCAATGATGCAGGAGAGCGAGTCGACATCATTCAGGAACTTTACCCTGAGCTTCCGATCCGCTTGATTCATTTAGATGAGAATGTTCAGCATGTGAATGCCAGAAATGTGGGGGTGCGGGAGCTGACAGGCGACGTCATCATGCTGAGTGACGACGATGATTACTTCACACCTTGTCATATCGAACGCATGAGCAAGGAGTTGGAAGATGCCGATTTTGTCTTTTCTGATGCGGAAATTGTGTCGTTTGAAGAAAAAGGCGCGACCCGTTTTCCACTGTCGAGACGTTTGTTTGCTTATACAGCGGACATTGAGGATATGCGTGTCTTTTCTACATATGTTCCTTCCGGCAGTATGTACAAACGCTCTATACACGATGAGATTGGCTATTTTGATCCAGCGATGCATCATTATTGGGACTGGGACTTCTTTTTGCGTGTATCACAGCATGCCCGAGTTAAACGAGTACCAGCTGCCAGCGTGATCTATGCGTTTTTTGACGGCGGTGGAAATCAGTCTAGTGATCTTGGTGAAACAAGGAAGAACTACCTAGATGATTTAAGTGAAAAGCATGATTTAGGCGACCTGCCAACAGCGAACTTTGCTATATTATTAGAAGAACCAGCGATGAAAAAGCGAGAATCAGAGAGTGAGATTGTGTGGGATGGAAAACCGATGATCTCCAGACTAGCGCAGCAAGTAGAAGGAGGAAAACCACAATGAAGCCATTTTTAAATGATAGCTGGTGGGCTGTGATGAAAAGTGAATTTGAACAGCCATATTATCAGGAATTACGAGAATGGATGAAGGAAGAATATCGCACGCAGACCGTTTTTCCAAAACCAGATGACGTGTATCGTGCCCTTCATTTGACGTCATATGAAAAGGTCAAAGTGGTGATTTTAGGACAAGACCCTTATCATGGCCCAGGGCAGGCACATGGATTAAGCTTTTCTGTTCAGCCAGGCGTCAAACACCCGCCATCTTTGAGAAATATTTTTCAAGAGCTAAAGGATGATCTTGGCTGTCCTGTTCCAAACCACGGCTCACTTGTCAGCTGGGCAGAGCAGGGTGTGCTGCTCTTAAACACTGTGCTGACTGTGAGGAAGGGAGAGGCGAATTCGCATAAAGGCAAGGGCTGGGAACGTGTGACAGACCGCGTGATTGATGTGCTGAATGAACGTGATCAGCCCGTCGTTTTTGTGTTATGGGGAAGACATGCTCAAAATAAGAAAGAACGCATTGATCAAAACAAGCATTACATCATTGAGTCACCTCATCCAAGTCCTTTTTCTGCAAGAAACGGCTTTTTTGGCAGCCGGCCGTTTTCAAAGGTAAACACGTATTTAAAGCAAATGGGATTCGAAGAAATCAATTGGTGTATCAAGGATATTGAATGAAAATAGGACGAGGGGAGAGCCCCTTCGTCCTGTTTATTTTAAAAATTTGCGGACCAAGTCGAGTCCGTTTTTCGCATTTGGATAACGGAAGGAAAAATCGAAGCGGTTCGTTTGACGCAGGACGCTTTTTTCATGCGTAAAAGTAAAGAAGCTTTCCTTCCCGTGATATCGTCCCATGCCGCTTTCGCCGACGCCTCCGAATGGCAGGTAAGGTGTAGCGACATGCATAAGCGTGTCATTGATACATCCTCCGCCAAATGAGAGGTTTTCTAGAATATACGATTCTGTGTCTTTATTTGTTGTAAATAAGTAAAGCGCCAGCGGCTTTGGCCTTGCTTTGATCATATGCGCTGCCTCATGCAGAGAATCAAAGGTCATGACAGGCAGGATCGGCCCGAAAATTTCCTCCTGCATGACGGGATCCTCCCAAGTGATGTCGTCTAAAATGGTCGGAGCGATTTTAAGCTCGTGTTCATTGCGCTGTCCACCTGTGACGATCATTCCATTTGAGAGAAATTGTGAAAGCCTGTCAAAATGACGCTGACTGACATTTTTTCCGAAGTGCGGATGTGTTTCGGGATGTTCACCATAAAAGTCACGGATACAGGCCGTCATTTCTCGCAAAAGTTTCTCTTTGATGGATTCATGAACGAGCAAATAGTCTGGTGCAATGCAGGTTTGCCCTGCATTAGTGAATTTTCCAAAGGTGATCCGCTTCGCTGCCAGCTTGATGTCGGCATCAGGCATGACGATGCAAGGGCTTTTTCCGCCAAGCTCAAGTGTGACAGGGGTCAAATGCTTTGCGGCGGCTTCCATGACGACTTTGCCGACTGCCACACTACCAGTAAAGAAGATATAATCAAAGGGCAGCTTCAGCAGCTCTGTACTGACATCGACACCGCCCTCTACGACAGCCGCATGGTCTTCTTGAAATACACGTTTGATGATAGTGCTGATCACTTGTGAGACTGCCGGGGTCAGCTCAGACGGTTTTAAGATCACGGCATTTCCCGCAGAAATCGCGCCGACTAATGGAGAAAGGGCCAATTGGAAAGGATAGTTCCAAGGAGCAATGATGAGCACACTTCCATAGGGCTCCTTGATGATCATGCTTTTCGATCCGATATGAGTCAGCGGTGTTTTCGCGCGTGTTGGCTTCGCCCATTTGTGAAGGTGCTTGATGGTATGATTGATTTCTTCATACACCATCCCGATCTCCGTTGTATAGGCTTCCTGTTCGGATTTATGTAAATCATGGGCTAAGGCCTGTAAAATATCCTTCTCATACTGTTTGATTGCTGCTTTTAAGTCTTGAAGAATGCGGATGCGTTCTTTAACTGCCGGCTTCTGAAAGACTTTTTGTTTCTGAAATAGAGCTGTGAGCTTGTTCATTATTTAATCCTTTCATAGACGATTTTGTTTCTTTTATTATGTGTGAATAAAGGTGACGGGTCAATTAAGAGAGGCGTGAGCGCACTGCTTTGAAAAAATGAACCCATTTGGTTTGTTCATTTGGTAAAATAATGTTGAAAAGAGATTTTTTTAGATTGGAGGGTCTACCCTTGAATATTCATATATCAAGCCTGCTTCAAAAAATGGAGGAAGCGGTTCAAAAAGCAAAACAAAGTGGAAATGATGAAGAGGTGAAACGTCAAGTGGCGGCCATTTCTTCACTATGTGATGTCATTCTCGACGCACCATCACAGGTGCAAATGCCGCAGTCGCCAGTCATCTCACCACCTCCATCGATACATACACCATCAGCGCCATCTGTGTCTACAGATCAAGCCATGCTTGAGAAACTCATGGGCACAAGCGGCGCGAAGAAATTTCAGCAAAATGATGAGGGTCAAAAAGAGAAGGACGGGAACGGCGACTCTATTTTTGATTTTTAATGGTCTTGTCACGACAAAGGGAAGGTGATCAGTTTGAAACTATTTTTGGGCGCCATTCAGTGGATGGCATTTTTTATCGCAGCTTCTATTGCCGTACCAATTGCGATTGCACAAGCATTTGAATTGAACCAAGTACAATCGGCAGAGCTGATTCAAAGTACTTTCTTTTCACTTGGTCTTGTGGCGATGGTGCAGTGTTTATGCGGCCATATGCTGCCAATCAATGAAAGTCCAGCAGGGCTTTGGTGGGGTGTGTATACGCTTTATGCCGGCATGACAGGAACAATCTTTGCGACGTATCCTGAAACCTTGCAAGCATTACAAGGGGCTTTAATTTTTAGTGCTATTTTCTTTTTTATTTTTAGTCTATTTAAAATCATCAATTGGCTCGCGTCTTTATTTACGCCAGTCGTCACAGGCATTTACCTGCTGCTGCTTGTTGTGCAGCTAAGTCAGCCAATCATGAAAGGGCTGATGGGCATCGGGTATCGAGGAAATCAAGTAGACGGGCTTGTCTTTTGCTTATCGATCTTGATTATTATCCTCACCTTCATGATCAGCCGCTCAAAATGGCATTACTTGAGGCAGTTTTCTGTGTTATTCGCACTTGCAGGCGGATGGCTGTTATTCGCTCTACTCGGATTGGCGAAGCCAGTTCGAATTCCAGAGCAAATCATCGAGTTTCCGAAGCTGTTTCCATTCGGTATGCCGGTCTTTGACAGTGGATTGCTTGTCACGTCCTTTTTTATAACGATTTTACTCATTGTGAACATGCTGGCAAGTATCCGAATTGTGGAAAGCTCAGTGAAGGCATTTGGTGAACTGCGTGAGCGGAAGAGAGCACGTCCTGCCGGTTTTGTCGCAGCATTTGGTCATTTACTAAGCGGGCTGATCGGTGCGATTGCGCCTGTACCTATTTCGGGGGCAGCAGGATTTATCCAGACAACCAAAATTCCTTCGAGAAAGCCTTTTTTCATAGGAAGTCTGCTTGTTGTTCTCATTAGTTTGTTTCCGCTGCTCATGAGCTTTTTCTCTGCATTGCCATCACCTGTGGGGCTTGCTGTAAACTTTGTGGTCTTCTCTTCTATGATTGGGATTGCGATGTCAGAGTTTGATCAATATGAGAAAGAAGAAATTCCGCGGATTCGCTTTGTCCTTGGGATTGCCGTTTTAGCAGGCGTAGGGGCGATGTTTGTGCCTCAGGGGGCCTTGAAAGGCATGCATCCTGTGCTCATTTCATTATTAAGCAACGGTCTTGTTCTAGGCACGCTCATTGCGATTGTTGTCGATCAGGTCTTGTTACGAAAGAAAAAGAAATCTGACAATCTCGTGTCAACGTAAAGGGAAAGTTGAATGTCGCCCTTCACCCGCGCTATGATAAACATAATTGACGAGATAAGGAGAATGACGAATGAAACTATTTTTCATTTTAGGTGCCATTAACGCCATGCTTGCTGTAGGCCTTGGAGCCTTCGGTGCGCACGGTCTAGAAGGGAAAATCCCTGAAAAATATATAGAAATATGGAATAAAGGTGTTCAATATCAGATGTTCCATGCCATTGGCTTATTTGTTGTCGCTTTTCTTGCAGATAAGCTGTCAGGTGTCTCCTTGGTTCCTGCCGCTGGCTGGGTGATGCTTGCAGGCATCCTTTTCTTCTCAGGAAGCCTTTATGTGCTGGCATTGACTCAGGTGAAGATTCTAGGTGCCATTACCCCAATTGGCGGAGTAGCATTTATCGCCTCTTGGATCATGCTTGTCATTGCAGCAGCAAAAAATTTATAAGGTAAAAAACCGATGCTCTCATAGGGGCATCGGTTTTTTTCTTAACTCCAGTAAGGAGTATAATTGGGTGGTGCTTGATAATAAGGGACGTAATGAGAAGGAGGGACAGGGTGCGTTTGAGCCTCCTCCTCCCGGTGGCAAAATGGTCCGATAAACACGCTTGGTTTCACAGGCTTTGTCGCCTGCTTCCATTGTGTTTCGTTCATGCAATAAGTATGGGCCATGATGTGAGAAGGGGTGAGGGTGAGAAGGTCTGAGCCTAGGATCACTTCAGGTGTAGATGCGTTAAAAATGGCTAACAAATGAGTTCTGTCTTGGAGAGCGACTTCATAGTGCCACCAGCCTTGAGGCACGTTTGCCACCTGTCCAGGTGTAATAGTATAGGTGTGCAGTTTTTTTGTAAATGGATTCAGCATCGATACGGCAGCAGAACCGGCTATACAATAAACAAGCTCTGCGGCATTTTGATGATAATGAGGCTCTACGACTTTGCTTTTACTCAAATATATATCCAGCAGGGACACTTGATCCAATGAGTTTAATTGTTTTTTTCCTAACACATTAATCAGGTTATGCTGATCGTATTTCACAAGGGGGCTTTGATTCAGATCGTATGAAAATTTCACATTTGGTGATGTATAATCCAGTTCAACAGTCATTGATGTCACCTCTAGGCTTTTGATAAAAACTACTAGGCATCTTATGAGCCGCGCCCCAGAGGTGTGACAAAAACCTAGACAAAAGAAAAAAGCAAGGGCACCTGAGCCTTGCTTTTGCCATGTATGTCGTTATCTCGGAGAATATGTTGACATTGAATATGGATAGTCGTACTGAATTTCTCCATCAAACGTAATGTAATCAAGATAGATTGTTAATAGTAAGTATCGTGTTCCTGTTTTGTTATCACTAATGATAATGTGGTCACGTCCTGCAGCTTCAATGACGCCTCTAAAAATCTTCGAATTCCATTCTTTACTCGCCTCAAACGTCATATAAATCGTGGCTACCTTGCCGCGGTTCAATCGTAAAATATTTTCAATATAGGACTGCTCAATAGGCAGCTGTCCGGTGACATTTTGCTGATAAATCGGTCCAGAAGGAATTTGATATGGCTGACCGCCGCCTTGCGTTCCTTGGCCTCCTTGTGAAGTGCCGGTAGACGGCATTGGTGAAAACCCCTGCTGCATTTGTCCTTGCATTTGACCCTGCGTTTGGGGAGGGACTGAATAACCCATCTGCTGCGCAGGATACGGATTTGCTCCATATTGTTGCTGGCGGAAATCTTGACCTTCGAAACCCGAACCTTGCCCAAATTGATTTTTCAATTTCATAACGTTCCTCCTCTTTCCTCATGGTGTTCTAAACAGAAGGCGTTTAGGCGCCTGTTGTTTCCATAGCATTCTTTCTCTCTTTCACACTATGAGACAGGAGGGGAGAATATGTACATTGAACGAAAAAAAGGAACTGCTGCGCAATTCCTCAGTGTGTAGACAAACCTTCGCCTTCTATCGGTACTCGTCCTTTTTACATGATCCAGTTTACAGCGTGCTGGACATCAAATAAAAGTGTCACGATGAGAAAAAACGCGGCGAGCGGTGTGATCACAATGATGAAGGCTTGCCATAATCTGAGCTTCATCACAGCGACAATGCCTAAAACAGCCATTCCAAATATCCACGTCTTTGCATATACATCCGTAAGAGTTAAAAGATCGATATAATACCATACTTCATAATGCTGATCTAAATATGGTGTGATTTTAACAAACGTATACGGACCGAGCATCCCCACAGTGGAAATCCAAGTAAGTGCAAATAAAGCAGAAGGGAAAAAGACCGTCAGTGTGCAGGCCTTGAGTATATCACGATACGCCGTTTGACAGCCGAAAAAGAGACGCCCTAACCATTTGATGATGAGGGCACCGAAAAATAGAATCATATTGCCTGCCAAAATACCATAACCCGCTCCTTGTAACAGAATAAAAGGGAATGGAATATGATTGCCCATATACTCGCTAAAATACCCTTCGTAGATCCAGCCCGTACCGGCGATACTTGCAAGGAGCATCATCAGCCAAATTGGTATATTGGAATGTCGATATGAGCGAATAATCGTTTTTGTCGCGACGAAAATTTTAAAAAATCGAAAAAATCCTTTTACTTCCTCTTCTTGGGAGTGATCATTCTTCATAGCTTCCAATGTTCTTTACTCCTTTAATACACATAAATGATTACTTATATTACCAAAAAGTTCACGTTTTTCAAAGAAAGATCAATAAAAAAATACAATTTTATAAAAAATAGGTCACTCTACAGTCTCTTTAAGAGGAGACACATATGATAAACATAGTTTGAAAGAGACCGAGGTGATAATTTTGACAAAAGTAACTGTCATTATGACGAGCTACAACAAGGCGGCTTACGTCGGCAGATCGATTGAAGCGGTCCTGCAGCAGACGCTGTCAGACTTTGAACTTTTTATCATGGATGATGGATCAAACGAAAAAACCCTTGCTGCTATTGAACCGTTTCGCAAAGATCCCCGCGTTCACTTTATCCAAAGCGGTATCAAAACATTGGAAGAGAGAACAGCGAAAACTCGCTATGCCGTGCTGATTAATCAAGCATTAGAACTGGCAAAGGGCGAGTATATTTCCTATGCCACAGATGACAATGTCTATGCCCCGGACCGTTTAGAGAAGCTCACTCATTATCTAGATGCCCATCCAGATAAAGATATTGTCTATTCTAGTTCTAAAGTTATCTATTTAAATAGCAAAAAAGAGCCAGTGAAGGAAATGATTCGGCCGGCGCAAACAGTGCAATGGAATGCTCCCTGCGCCATAGATCATTGCTCTGTCGTGCATCGTGCATCCATTTTATCAAAAATTCATGATGAATTTGGGTCCTACTGGGACGAGAGTCCGCATTTTTATCGAATAGGGGATGCCCGCTTCTTTTTTCGATTAAATCATTTTTATCCGTTTTATCCCTTTGATGAAATATTAGATACAAATTACATCACAGAACAGTCGATTCATTATCAGCTGGCAGCAGAAGAGAAAAGTGCCTTTATTCATGCACTTCCCGAGCAGTCTACCTGCTGGGATCTCCGCAGTATATTAAAACAAAAATATGGGAGGTGACCTGAAATGTCGCACTATATTCATCATTATTGGCAGGTGTACTTTGAGTATGTGAATCTGATGAAAGATTTGTCCTACAAGGAAATTCCTCTTGGGTTGATCAGCAATTTCTATCAATATATCAGTCCTGAAGTGAGGGAACGCATGGAAGATGAAGCATTTGGTCAAGAACTGACAACCGATTGTCCATTACCTGAAGAGATTCAGCCATTTTTTGATCAGCATAAGCAGCAGATCAAGCGTATCGCTTATCGTCCGGCGAATGGAAAGGTATTGCTTCACTTTGAACACCTGCGTTTTACTGAACAAAATTACAAGCGGTTCCATCCAAACCAAACGGTGGTGCTTGCTCGCTGGAAGAAGGCAGATTATTTCGGATTACCTGTTATCAGTAAGCCGGAATTAACCGGAGAGGTTAATAAAGAAGCCCACGCTGAATATATTGAAAAAGCAAATGCTCTCCTTAAACCTTACGCTCACCACCCTGTCTTTGGCAATGTCTTTTTTAGAGAAAAATTGCGGAAGGATATTGTGCAATTTATTGATGTCATTGACCAGATAGAAGTGCTGTTTCAAATGCAGCCGATTGCAGCTGTTATTGTTGGAACGACGGAGGATGCTTACAGCCGTGTACTCGCTTTGCAAACAGTGAAACGCCAGCTGACGAGTATCTGTCTTCAGCACGGCGCGCTTATGGGAGACGAAGCCTTTTTACCGATTTTCACGACTTGTCATGGGGTGTTTGGAAAGTATGAAAAGGACTGGTATGTAGACAAAGGCTGTCAGCCGGAACAGGTGGAAATCACAGGTCATCCGAGGTTTGATTTGGTGAAGGAGCGAACACCGCTTCAACAGGATCTCATTTTTCGTAAATTGAACTTCAGTCCGGCTAAAAAGACCGTGCTTGTGGCAACGCAGCCGTTTTCTGAAGCCTTCTATGGTGATGTTCTTAAAACGATTGCCAAACGGAAAGACATTCAGCTGATCATGAAGCCGCATCCTTGGGAAATTGCTCGAAATCGATTAAACGACTATGTGTCTATTGAACGAGCGGGAAATCATGTGAAATTGATTAAAAAAGAAATTGACCTGTATGACCTGCTGCCATATGTGGATATCGTGATTACGCTCACATCAACAGTTGGTCTTGAAGCCATGCTTTTTGAAAAGAGTGTGCTGATCGGGAAAATGACAGAAGGCAGAAGATACCCATATTACGAGTCGCTTGGCAGCTATCATATGGAAAACCCTGTTGAACTAGCTGAGAAAGCCATTCGTATTTTGTCGGATGAACAAGAGATGAAGCTGGCAAAGCAGCAAGGAGCTCAGTTCATTAAACAACACTATCCGCATGCGCGATCTACCGATGTTCTGCTTTCTCTGCTCAAAACAAAAACTGGTGTGGATTTTCAGAGATGAAGATAGGGGTGTGCAAGCGATATGGGAAAAAAGAGAGCACAATTTCTTCCTTATGCTCTGCCTTTCATTGAACAGGAAGAAATCGATGAAGTCATCGGAACATTAAAGTCCGGCTGGCTGTCAACTGGACCAAAAGTAAGACAGTTTGAAGAAGAATTTCAGCAGCTGACCGGTGCAAAACATGCGATCGCAGTCAATTCATGTACGGCTGCTTTATTTTTAGCGTTAAAGGCAAGAGGGATTGGGGCTGGGGATGAGGTGATTACAACACCTCTGACATTCTGCGCAACAGCAAATACAATCATCCATACGGGAGCAGCGCCTGTATTTGTCGATATTGATCCAGCAACACTCAATCTGGATGCAGAGAAAATAGAAGCGGCCATAACACCACATACAAAAGCAATTGTCCCTGTTCACTTTGCTGGTCAATCGTGCGATATGGACCGGATTTTAGCGATTGCCAAAAAGTATGATCTATTTGTACTTGAAGATGCTGCCCATGCTCTTTACACAACGTACCACGGTCAGCCCGTTGGATCGATTGGGGATGCGACCGCTTTTAGCTTTTATGCAACGAAAAACCTAGCGACTGGTGAAGGCGGCATGCTGACAACAAATGATGATGCGCTTGCGGCTCGAATTAGACGACTAGCGCTCCATGGGATGAGCAAGGGAGCGTGGAATCGTTATGGAGAAAAAGGAACGTGGTATTACGAGGTCGAGGAACCTGGTTATAAAATGAATATGTTTGACGTGCAGGCATCGTTAGGACTTGTTCAGCTAAGCCGACTAGATGACATGCAGGCACGGAGAGAACAGATTGCAAAAGAATACAATCAGGCTTTTCAAAAAGAAGCGAGCCTGATCCTGCCGCCTGTGCATCAAGAAGGAAGACATGCATGGCATTTGTATGTACTGCAAGTAAATCCAAAAGAAGCATTCATCACGCGTGATGAACTGATTGATCAACTGCAAAAGGAATTTAAAATCGGCACGAGTGTTCACTTTATCCCTGTTCACCTGCACCCATACTATCAACAAACGTATCACTATTCACCAGAGGATTTCCCTGAGTCACTCGCATACTACAAGCAGACGATCTCACTGCCGCTCTATCCAAGTATGACAGATGAAGATGTGCAGGATGTTATCACAGCGGTGCTGTCTATTTTAAAAGAACAGAAGGCATCATCATGAAGGTCGTTCATTCCATCGATGATCAGGTGCTGGCGGCTTGGCTGGAGAAATACGGCCAACAAGCGGAACAAATGAACGCCTTCAAGCAGTTTGCTCTTGTTAATGGCGCCCAGCTCAAAGCGGTCCTGTTATATGAATGGTCAAAATGGGAAAGTGGCATTTTTGATCAGCATATTTTTCATGTGAAGTTCATAGAAGCGGAGTCAGCGTCAGCTTTTCAAGAATTGATGGAGCGTTTCATCAATTGGATGAGAACAGAAAAATGCGATTTTTTCTTTTTACGTCTTGAAGCGTCTGATCTTGCAAAAAACCGCATCGTCCAAAGGCTGTCACATGTGTACTATGTAGGCGGTCTCACTCGTCTTGAGGCGTCGCCTGTTCAAATGGAAATGCCATCAACAGGTGAAGATGTGGTCATCAGTCTGCCGGATGAAAAGGAATACGATGAGGCGGTGTCACTTGCTCATCAAGCTTTTGGGAAAAGCCGGTATGCACTTGATCCTTTTCTAGATCAGAATGTCGTCCAGCATTTCTTTCAGGAATGGATGAGAAATAATTTACTCGGACGTGCAGATATCAATCTCGCGGCAAAGGTGAACGGTGAAGTCATTGGATTGATTCAAGGTGTAACAAAGGGCGAAGAACTGATCCTTGATTTATTGTCCATTAGACCAGATGTACAAGGAAAAGGGATCGGAAAAAAGCTGGTTATGGCGATGATAAAAGCCTCGTATGAGAGAGGGCACCGGTTTATGTCTGCCGGTACTCAGATGCATAACACAACCGCGATTCAGCTGTACGAAAAGCTGGGCTTTAGAACAAAAAATGCCTTCTTGTATTACCATGTGTGGCCGAAAAAAGGAGAGAGGTAAGATGGCGCATTTCTATATCGGAGATCGCAAAGTGGGGGATGGTGCGCCTGTCTTTATCATTGCAGAGGCAGGCATTAACCATGATGGAAAGCTGGATCAGGCACTTGCTTTAATTGATGTGGCAAAAGAAGCAGGTGCCGATGCGGTGAAGTTTCAAATGTTTCAAGCTGGTCGGATGTATCAAAAGGAACCGGGTTTGTATGAAACAGCCAAGGGAGAAGAGGTGTCCATTTTTTCTTTAGTAGAACAAATGGAGCTGCCGCCAGAATGGCTTCCGGTGTTATTGTCACGCTGCGCGGAAAAAGGGCTGATTTTTTTAAGCACAGTGTGTGACGAAGAATCTGCGGATCTATTGAATCAGACTAATCCGCCGGCTTTCAAACTGGCATCCTATGAAATCAATCATTTGCCGCTTATGCGTCACACGGCATCTTTTCAAAAGCCCATTATTTTCTCAACAGCTGGGGCAACCATTTCAGATGTCCATGAAGCATATGAGGCGATTACAAGCGAACAAAATCAGCAGGTCGCTATCATGCATTGCATAGCAAAGTATCCAGCACCTAGAGCTTACACGAATCTGCGAGTGCTTCAAACATTAGCTGCGGCATTTCCCGATGCAGTTATTGGCTTTTCTGATCATAGTGAGCATCCGACTGAAGCGCCAGTGGCCGCTGTGAAGCTTGGGGCAGCAATCATTGAAAAGCATTTTACAGTAGATAAAACGTTACCTGGGGCGGATCATTCCTTTGCTCTTGATCCTGATGAATTGAAGGAAATGGTTCAGCATATTCGAGCGGCAGAAAAGCAGCGGAATCTAAAAGAAGCTGACACTCATTCAGTGCCAGAAGAGCTCCTTGGCAGTTCTTATAAAACGACAACAGCTATTGAAGGCAAGATTCGTGAATTTGCGTATCGAGGCATTTTTACGACAAAAGGCATTGCGAAGGGCGAGACATTGACCGCAGAAAATCTAGCTGTGTTACGTCCAGGACAAAAAAGCCAAGGTCTGCATCCGCGTTATATGGCGATTTTACTTGGCGCAAAGGCTGTCAGAGATATCCCAGCCCATACAGGGGTTTCGTGGAAAGATGTACTCATGCAGGAGACGCCAAATGATCAATGATGTGCTCTTTGTCATACAGGCGAGAATGGGCTCAACAAGACTGCCCAAAAAGGTGATGAAACCGATCGGCGGTATGGCGCTGATCGACCTGATTGTTGAACGGGTAAAGCAATCAGATCATTACAATCACAAAACGCAGAACCTCATGATCGCCACAACAGTTGAGGCAGAAGATGATCTGCTAGCTCATTATTGTCTCTCAAAGGGATATAAAGTATTTCGTGGCAGTGAGACAGATGTATTGCAGCGATTTGCGCAGATTGTCCGTCATTTTGAACCGCAAATCATTGTGCGTTTAACAGGAGATAACCCATTTATAGATCCGGCCCTTTTGTCGAAAATGCTTGAAAAACATAGACAAGAGAAGGTTGATTACACGTATACGACTGGCACACCACTCGGTATTTCCGGGGAAATGATCGACGCACAGATTTTAAGTAAAATCGACAATTTTCCCCTTACGCAGCCAGAGCGTGAGCATGTCACGCTCTATATCAGAAAGCATCCTGAGCAATTTCATCTGCAATTATTCACACCGCCCAAAGAACTTGCATATCCTGCTTATCGATTCACGATTGATACAGAAGAAGATTATGAGTTTGCGACCCGTTTACTAGAGAAAGCTGGCGGCTCCATTGATGTGCCTACGGCTGAACTCATCACCATTTGCGAACAAGATCCTGATATTGTTCGATTGAATCAATTTGTGAAACAGAAGGGTGCTGAATGAACAAGAAAATCATGATTGTTGTGTATGGCGGGTTTTTAAGAGGAATGGGGCATGTTGTCAGAATGAAACGGCTGGCAAATGAACTGCTTCAAGAAGGAAACGACTTATATTTCTATACAAATGAACAGATCTGTGTAGAAATGCTCTCAGGTCCAAATTGGCACGTTCATTTGGTGCAGGAGTCGAAGGCATTCCTTCAGATGGAAAAGGATATAAAAGAGCTGAATCCTGATCTTTTGCTGATTGATGTACTTGATTGTGACCTCCAATTTCTTCGATTGATCAAAGCGTCCTCCGGCTCTGCAAGGCTGGTTTTATTCGAAGAAAATAGAGCAGAAGCGTGTCAGCTTGCCGATGCTGTCGTGAACGGCATTTATGGCGGTCTGGACGAAAAGCACATGCAAGTAGATGGGACAGCATATTTTGATGGAACACCTTATTTATTGTTAGATCAAGAGATAAGCCGATTAAAAGACACATATGAGGTTCGAAAAGAATGCAAAAAGGTGGTCATCAGTCTTGGTGGCAGTGACCCGCGTGGATTGTTATCAAAGGCTGTATCAGCACTTCTCGAAGCTGACCACCTACACATTTTAGCGGTTACAGGAAAAGCCTCCCGCATTGAAGAACAAATAGAGGCTGAGCATATTCAATTCATTCGTCATACAGATCAATTACTTGCGCGTCTCTCGGAAGCCGATCTGGCAATAGTGGCTGGCGGGATGACATTATACGAGGCAGTTTGTATCGGAGTGCCCAGTATTGTCCTTTCACAAGTAGACCACCAAACAGTGACAGCCGCTCGTTTTGCGCAAAAGGGAGCCTGTCACCATCTTGGATTAGGTGAACTTGTGGATGAAAAAGATATTCGGCGTGCTGTGGAAAGACTGTCCGGCAGCTATTTTCTCCGCAGAAGCATTCATCTCAATGGACGGACACTCATAGATGGAAAAGGAACTGAACGAGTGAAAAACATTCTTATACACCTCATGAATCATCACCAAAAAGAACATAAGGATGTGTAGATGTGAAGGGAGTTATTTTAGCAGGAGGAAAGGGATCACGACTGGCGCCTTTAACGAAGATTTTCAATAAACATTTATTGCCGGTTGGTCCATATCCAATGATTTATTGGTCATTGTTCAAATTGAAGGAAGCAGGGATTTTAGATGTGATGGTCATATCACAAGAAGAACAAATCCCGCTGTTTCAAAAGCTGCTTGAAAGCGATCAGGAACTGGGGATGAACATCGTATATCAGGTACAGCCTGAAGCGTCTGGAATATCAGACGGTTTATCCTATGCAAAGCCCTTTGTAGAAGGGGAGAAGTTTGTGCTGATGCTTGGTGATAATGTATTTGAGGATTCACTAAATTCTTTTGTTGAAGCCTTTCAGCAGCAAGAAAGAGGAGCCAAGGTTTTGTTGAAAGAAGTGGCAGATCCAAAGCGGTTTGGCATTGCAGAAATTGATGCCACGCGCCAACGGATTTTATCAATAGAGGAAAAGCCGGAGTATCCGCGCTCATCTTACTGCGTCACGGGCATCTATTTTTATGACCAGGAAGTCTTTCAATATATTGAGAGAATCTCACCGTCAGATCGAGGCGAATTAGAGATTACAGACGTGAACAATCTCTATATCTCAAATAGTCAGCTGACCTATGATATGTTAAAAGGGTGGTGGATTGATGCAGGAACACATGAATCTCTCCACCAAGCATCTGCGAAAATGTTTGAAACGATGAAGAAAAAAGAGGGATCCGAATGACGAAGTCTTATTTAATTACAGGCGGAGCGGGTTTTATCGGACTGAATTTTGTGAAGCTGCTGCTTCAGGATACAGATGTCCGGCTCACCGTTTTTGATAAATTAACGTATGCCAGCCATCCAGAGGAGATGGATGAATTATTAAAGTTGTCTCATTTTCGTTTTATTCAAGGGGATATCACCCTTCAGCATGAGCTGGACCAAGCATTTGACGAAGTCTATGATGCCATCATTCATTTTGCGGCAGAATCGCATGTTGATCGCAGCATTGAATCAGCAGAGCCTTTTATTCAAACAAATGTCCTCGGAACGTATCGTATGCTTGAAGCGGTCTTAAAAGGAAAGGCGAAAAAGCTCATTCATATTTCAACAGACGAAGTATATGGAGATTTGGAGCCAGATGATCCTGCTTTCACAGAACAAACACCACTTTCACCGAATAATCCTTATTCAGCAAGCAAGGCGAGTTCAGACCTGCTTGTGAAATCCTATATCCACACTCACCAATTACCCGCGATGATTACACGATGCAGCAACAATTACGGACCGTATCAGCATGAGGAAAAATTAATCCCGACCATTATTAGAAAAGCAGTCAATGGAGAGAAAATCCCGATTTATGGAGACGGCCAGCAAATTCGCGATTGGCTGTATGTAGAGGACCATGCGAGAGCTGTGAAGCAGGTGCTCGAAAATGGCACAGCGGGGCAAGTATACAATATTGGCGGCGGCAATGAGAAAACAAATCTCGATTTGACCAAAACAATTTTATCGCAGCTCGGGATCAGTCATGATCAAATTGCGTTTATTCAAGATCGAAAAGGACATGACAGACGGTATGCCATTGATGCCAGTAAGCTAAAAGGCGAGCTCGGCTGGACGCAGGAGACGTCATTTGAAGAAGGTATCGAAAAAACGATCAATTGGTATCGAGCCAAATACGATCAGAGCGAAGAAGGGTGACGGATGAAAGTTTTAATCACCGGTGCAGGCGGCCAATTAGGGAAAGAATTGAGCAGGCAGCTCAAGGAAAAAGACATGACCGTCATTGCCTTAACGAGGAACATGCTCAATATCGCAGACCAGCAAGCGGTCAGGCATGCGATGAGACACTATCAGCCTGATATTGTTGTCAGTGCAGCAGCCTATACATCTGTTGATCAATGTGAAACAGAAACCGAAAAGGCGTATCTTGTGAATGGCATTGGCGCCTACTATACAGCATTAGAAGCAAAGCGCGCAGGGGCTGATGTGTTACATGTCAGTACAGATTATGTGTTTGACGGGCAGGCGGACACCCCTTACCAAGTCGATGCACAAGCAGACCCTCAAACCATTTATGGAAAGAGTAAAAAGCTTGGTGAGGAATTGATTCAGCTTGTATCAGACGAAGTGAAAATCATTCGTACCTCGTGGCTTTACGGACATGAGGGGCATAATTTTGTGAATACCATTCTTCGGCTTGCTGAAACGAAGGATCATTTACGCATTGTGAACGATCAGATAGGGTCTCCTACTTATACAAAGGATGTAGCTGAGGCTCTGATTCATTTGTTTGATCAGAAGGCAGGCGTGTACCATGTCAGTAACCGAGAAAGCTGTTCCTGGTTTGATTTTGCGTCAGAAATTGTGATGAAAAGCGGCTTGTCCGCCACAATTGAGCCGATTTCCACGGAAGAGTACAGCTTCCAAACGCCACGCCCGGCCTATTCTGTCTTAGATCTTCAAGCGATTGAAGCCACAGGCTGGCAGCCGAGGCATTGGAAGGATGCACTTCACGAATACTTGCAGAAAGAAGGGAGATGGCATCAGCATGATTGATGGTGTTCAAACGAAAAAACTCATGAAACATTGTGATGACCGCGGCTTTTTTGCAGAGCTCATTCGAGATGATGAACCGATGCTGAAACGCTTTGGTCAGGCGTCATGGTCGAAAAGCTTTCCAGGCGTGATCAAAGCCTTTCATTATCATGAAAAACAAGACGACGTTTGGTTCTTCCCCGCAGGTCATGCACAGGTCGTGTTATATGATTTGCGTGAGGACTCTCCCACAAAGGGGCAAACCGATGTGTATTATATGGGGGAAGACAATCCGATGCTGCTTCTCATCCCAAAGGGTGTCGCGCATGGCTACCGTGTATTAGGTGAGACGCCGCTGCAAATTGTGTATTTCACAACAGAATCGTATGACCCGAAAAACCCAGATGAAAAGCGAATCGCCTGGAATGACGAAATGATCGGGTTTGATTGGGAAACGACATTTAAATAGAGAACGAGGGGCCTTTCGCAGGAGAAAGGTCTTTTTTTGTTGAAATACATTCTATATGTGTCATTTTATGTATATGTACGAAGCTGATAAGAAAAGGGATGTGGATGAGTTTGTCTAAAAGAATTGCATTTGTAACAGGAGCAAGTACAGGGATTGGAAAGGCCATCGCCATAAAGCTTGCCGCTCAAGACAATGTAAAGATCATCATCAATTCTAGAAATCAATCCTCACTAGAAGAAGCGCAGCAGGACATTGGGCGTATGGCAGAAACAAAGGAGCCGGTGGCTCTTTTCTGTGGCGACATGTCAGATGAAGGGGTGCGGGCTGAGGCTTTTGAGGAAATAGAAAAAGAGTTTGGCAGACTGGATGTGTTGATTAATAACATTCCGGGGGGAAAGCCAGATACCTTTGATTCGTGTGAGAGCGAGCAGATGATGGCAGCATTTTCTCAAAAAGCCATTGCGTACATTGATACGATGAAGCGTGCAGCAGCGATGATGAAACGACATGAATATGGCCGGATCATTCAAATTGTCGGGAACCTATGGAAGGAACCTGGTGACCAAATGTTTACGAACAGCATGATGAATGCAGCGATTATCAATGCTAGTAAAAATGCTGCCACACAGCTTGCACCATCAGGGATCACAGTGAATTGTTTAAACCCAGGATTTATTGCTACAGATCGGTATGAACAATTTATCGGAAACATGATACGTAAACAGGCATTATCGCGGGAAGAAGCTGTACAGGCTGTAGCGTCAGGAATTCCAATGCAACGAGTGGGCTCAGCGAGTGAAATGGCTTCATTGGCTGCTTTTATCGCATCAGAGGAAGCCTCCTATCTTACAGGACAACAAATATCTGTCGATGGTGGAGCAATGAAAAGTATATAGCATCAAAAAAACCCGCTAGATGCGGGTTTTTTGATTAAAGCGAATCGGAAGGATGCGAAGCCGGTCGATAAACAGGGCAAGCTGTTCTATTGGAGCAACCATTGAGATGCGGACATGACGTTTTCCATGTGCTCCAAACACACCCCCAGGCGTGACAACGACATCAGTATGTTCGAGTAAATAGTCTGCAAATGCATGAGAATGTTCAAACTCATCAGGGATTGGAGCCCATAAATAAAAGGCGCCAGCTGGACGTTCGATGGACCATCCTAGCTGCTTTTCTGCCTGACGGATGAAGAAGTGAATTCGCTCAAGGTAGACCTCTTTTAATGATTGAATGTGATGGTCATCACTTTGCAAGGCGACGGTTGCGGCTTGTTGAAATCCGCCATACATACTGACAAACACATGATCTTGGAAGGCGTTAATGGCTTGGATGATGTCCTCATTACCTACAGCAAAAGCGACTCTCCACCCTGCCATATTAAATGTTTTGGATAGAGAATATAATTCTACTCCTACACTTTTTCCAAGAGGAGCATTCAGAAAGCTTACTGGTTTTTGCTCATAATGAAATGAACCATAGGCAAAATCATGAATGACATGCAGTCCGTGAGCCGATGCAAAATCAGCAGCCTCTTCAAAAAATGCATCATTTGCCACAGCACCTGTTGGGTTATTCGGATAATTTAAGAAAAGAACCTTTGCCTTTTTGAGCACCTCCGGATCAATTGAGGAGAGATTCGGCAAATAGCCATTTTTCGATTCAAGTTTGATGCAGTAGGGCTTTGCGTCTGCCATCAAGATCCCAGAATGATATTCTGGGTATCCTGGATCGGGGACGAGGGCAATGTCCCCTGGGTCAAGCAGACACTGACTCATGACATAAAGGCCTGTTTTCCCCCCATTGAAAAGGGCCACTTCTTTCTGTGGGTCTATCTCAGTCCCGAATTCTTTTTTGTAGAAATCTGCAATGGCTTGCTTGAAAAAGTCGAAGCCTCTAAAAGGTGCATATTGCTGAAACTCTAAAGTGCCTGCTGCCTCTTGAAGGGCGCTTACGATATGTGCAGGAGTCGGAAGATCAGGATTTCCCTGCCCAAGGTTTATGATGTTCGCCCCGTTTTGTGCTTTATGTGCAATTTTCTCAAAGACGGTTCCAAATTTCTGTTCTGGCAGCCGTTCAATCACGTTAGATGGTAAGATCTTCACCACATTACCCTCTCTTTCTATCCTTTCACTAATTCATCCATTAACTGAATGGCAGCTTGCTTCTGTAAGTTGCGGATGGATTCGGCAACATCCTGTGAGGATGACCCTTTTAATTCAAGCGACACGATGCCATTAAAGGCTTCAAATAAAGAGAGATCCACAAAGGTGCCTTTAGATGGGACGGTTTCACTGATGATTACAGTATCTCCAACTAAAGCATCCTGCGGAATATGGACATGATCAATGGTGATATGTGTGGCCTCTGCCGGTATGTGTCCGCTTTCTTTGAAATGCTGAGGGTATAAATGGCAGTCTGCTATATAATGCGTATGTCCAGAAAGCAGCTCTTTTGGCAGCTCCGCTTTTTTTCCATCGACTAATACATCGATCAGCAGCTTGGCCATATCCACACCAAACACTTTTTTGATATTCGGAATCATATTCCAGCCAGCAAATCTAGCTGCGGATTCGATCAGTCCTGTTTCTCGATTTTTCATGAGCTTGATCTCTGTATGGGTCGCACAGTTTTCAAGTCCCAGCCCTTCATTTGCCTTCTTAGCTGCCTCAATGATGATTTGCTGTGCTTCATTGTCTAGGATCGAGGGAGTAATATGAGCCGTTTCTGTAAAACCGATTTGAGGGGTCTTGTCATGTATGACAAAAGGGATATATTCTCCCTCCACGACGAACCCTTCTACACTGACATAATCAGAATAGCCACCCTCTTGATACCAATCCTCGTAAGCCCCCTCTAAGTACGTTTCAGCGACAAATGGTGCTTCATATGTCACAGCGTTTGGGACGGGAATGGTTTGCAAATAGGACTGTACGTTTAAAAAGAGATCATCACTGCCGGCTCTGTCATGAAAAAGGGTCACGCCAATCGAGCTTGCTAAATATGTAGGCTTTAAAATAAGCGGTGTCCCGATATGTTCAATAGCTTGCTGGAAATCAGCTAAAGTGGTGACAGGCTGAGTTTTCACCGCTTTGACACCAGCAGCGTTGAATGCAGCTCTCATTTGGCTTTTATCACGCGCCATTTCAGCTGCTTTTACCCCAGCGCCGCGCAGCCCCAGCCGTTCGGCGGCTTTTGCCATTGGTGCAATGAATAATTCATTATTGGTGGTGATGGCATCAGCTTTGAAAAAGGAAGCCACACGGACTAGGTCATCCACCACCTCTTCCTCTGATTTCAAATAATCATCATGTGCCCAGTAAATAGAATCAGGGTGTTCAAAAGAAGGGTGTGTCTCAAAATAATCGCGATCTTTGATGACGGCAATGGAGTATTTTTCTATTAGCTCAGCGTGTCCCTTTGTAATGGCAAAGGGTCTCGGGATATAAGAAACGATATGATAAGATGCCGCCACGCTTTCATAAAACATATGGGGCGGGCACCCTCCTAAGTCAGCAATGACAAGTACGGTTTTTTTACTCAATGAAAGCACTCCTTTTTATCTAGCGGTGTATCCGCCATCTGCTGTGACAACACTTCCAGTCATATAGCTGGATAGATCAGAGGCGAGAAACAGCATCACGCCCGCAATTTCTTCAGGTTTTCCGAGACGAAGCAAGGGATTCACCTTTGCTTTTTCCTTTTTGACAACCTCAAGACTTTCTGAATGATTGTCTAAAAAGGATTTTTCATTTAATGGCGTATCAATGATGCCTGGGGCGATACAATTCACCCTGATTTGATGAGCGGCATAGTCAATCGCCATCGATTTGGTGAGCTGGATGACACCGCCCTTTGTTGCGTTGTATGCAGGAATGTCAGGCCAGCCAACGAGACCTCCGACAGATCCAGTATTAATAATACTTCCGCTTTTCTTCTCAAGCATATGCGGCAATGTATGCTTACTCATGAGAAATACACCCGTCAGGTTGACCTGTAGAATGTGGTTCCAATCCTCCAATGTCATCTCGTGAATAGGTGAGACAATTTCGATGCCTGCATTGTTAATCAACACATCAATTGTCCCGAATTGGTTCAGCACGGATTGAACGGTTTTTTGACAGTCAGCCTCATTTGTAATATCTGTTTTGAAAAACGCAGCATGTTCATGAGGCAATGATTCAACAAGTTGTTTACCGCTATCTTCATTGATATCAGCCACAACTACTTTTGCTCCGTGTTCAAGGAAAAGCTTGACGGCGGCAAGCCCAATCCCAGACGCACCTCCTGTAATCAGGACGACTTTTCCGGCAATGTTCATTTCTTCACCTTAGACGCTTTTGGCTTTAAGCGGTTATAGCGTGGAGGGAAGAAGAGATTAATAGACTTTGATGCTTCTGGCTTTGGATTAATGGCGCCGTGATCTTCTTTTGGATCACAGAAGTAGGTCGTGCCAAATTCCATCTTCTCTGTAAAGCCTTCAATCGTCATATCGTATCCACCGCTAATGCAAATCCCAATTTGTTCATTACGGTGCTTATGAAAAGGCATTTCCCCGCCATTTCCCGGAATGTTAGCAATCATAAGCTCCATCCAGTCCTCAACAAAAAAAGTCACTTCCATGCCAGGAAGCAAATCACGCGTTTTGAAAATGTCTAAGAAATAAGTAGGAGGAGCCGTATATTCCTCGCCATCTTTTAATCTCTTAATATCAATGGCGATCACTTCTTCATCTGTCAGATTCGATGCGCCGTGAGGAACGAATGGTGGTGCAATATAGGCTGATTCTAATGGGGTGAGCACTTGTGTCGATTGGCCGACCGTCATTTGAAGCTCGCCTTTTAATACGATGCCGATTTGTGCTTCCGGATGCTCGTGAGGTTCGATGATCGTGTGAGGAGGGACGTATGAAATTAACACTTCCGTATCGCCTCTGACAGTAGAATATTGGATGACACCATTATCCCATTCTCGTTTTTTCGCTTGAGGAAAATATAATTCTTGCACCTTTTGTTCAGTTGGCATGTTACATCTCTCCTTTTCCGAATATAGACCAGCTCATAGGAATGCTTTTAAATGTTCGAATGAAGGTGAGGCCGTATGTAGCTCTAGCCACCTCATTGGTTAAAGCGAAATCAAATTCGCCGTCTCTTACTTTTTGTGCGGCTGTACTTGTGGAATTGACAAGCTCAAATTCAGCATTTTGATGAATAAAATATTGAATCAAATTCACAGGTGCAGGATGAGAAACAATTTTTAAATGGTGAAGCATTTGTTCTTGAAAGGGGAAATCTGGTCTGACAGCCAAACCATACATGGGCGTGTCACATCTGAATATTTGTAAAAGCTGCAGGTCAGGTCTCATGTAGAAGTGTTTAATTCCTTCGTATGCGTGTGGAACGAGAGTGTATTGGAGTGCGTTAGAGAGAGTATGTTCAATGCAAGTTTCGAATGTGTCGTAAAGGGATAGTTTCGTATGAGTGCCGAGTGTAGTGGTGGAATGAGAGATGAAATGTTTTGCTGCATATTCACTGCTTGTCCCCTTAGGGCCTAATGTATTGACTGTAAACATCTTAGGTGAAACGATGGGCTCTTCTTTGAAATGAAAAACATCATTCTTTAAGATCATGTTTACCATCCAATCTTTTTCAAATTTTTACTAGATTATAAAAAATAAAATTGGTAATTGTCAACAAAATTTATAAAAAATGTATTTTATGATGATATTAAAAATTGATCTAAAAAACTGCACATATCGAGATGTGCAGTGAAATGAGCTCACGTTTCAAAGGTATTTTTATGTTTCTGCTGTAAGGTTTTTTCACGTTTATAGCTGATGAAGCTGATGAGAAAACCAACGAGCGTAATGAGTGCACATACAAGTCCTACCGTATGATAGCCGAAATGGACATAAACAGGTCCCATCAAAGCGGACCCAAGCATAACGGCTAGATTGGAAGCAAGGCTGTAAAAAGCCATCACTTTGCCTCGGTGAGTTTGGGAGCAGTCGCTCAGGACGGTGCTCAAAAGCGTGACGGATAAACTTTGCATGGCACCCCAAATAAATAAAGCGAAAATGAGCAATGTCCATGAGAACGGGGCATAAGGAAGTAAGGCAAGAACGAGCGTAATGCCGCCCAGCACAAAGAAAAGAGACCGTGTTTTGCCAAACCAATCTGCTAATTTCCCGGTAAATATACTCATGGAAAAACCAACGCCATAAGCCATGATCAGAAGTCCAGCTGTTGATTGCCCTCCGGAAAACAAACTTTGCAGGTAAGCTCCTAAAAATGAGTACATGCCATAAAATCCAAGCATGTTACAAAATGTCACGGTCAAATAGGCAGGGACACGGTCGATTTTCAAAGCCCCCCATAAAGAGCCTGATTTCTCCCTAGCTTGAGTTGCCTTCTTATCAGCTGTGGCGACTTGTTTTCTAGATTCAAGGATGACGAGCAGCAGGACAACGAGACTCATCATGGCGAAAATCCAAAATGTCCAGCGCCAGTTCAAACTTTGACCGATAAAAGCGCCAATGGGCACACCAAGGACAAGAGAAAGAGACCAGCTCGATACAATGAGTCCCATCACTTTGCCGCGATATTCGTAGGGAACCCGGTCGCCCACAAGAGCATAGGCTGTTGGCACAAATACACCAGTCGCCAGCCCAGAAATAGCACGGCCTGCAAAAAACACGGCCAAATTTGGGGCAGCAGCACACATCACTGTTCCAATCAAAAAGAAAGACAGCCCAATAATCAAACACAGCTCTCTTGAATATCGGTCCCCTAAAGGAACGAGAAGCGGAGCTCCAACCAGCACAGCTAACCCATAAATGCTGATGGAAAGAGCGAGAACATCAAGAGAGTGCTGAAAGGAGTTTGATAAATCAGGCAGCAGTGGTGAAATCACCAGTTCCTCCGATCCCGCCGCAAAAACGCCAAGTGTGAGTGCGATGGCAAGTGTGATGGGAAATGTTTTAGAAGCCTGGCTGTCTAAAGATTCTTTCATCAAGTGATCCCTCCATACTTGCTTTTTCATTCAATTCCGTTAAAATAAATTCTACCATTATTTAGTTTTATTTTACATTTCGCATCATAAGTATTATCATCAAATACTTTTCAAATGGAACGATTTTTGGATAGGAGAGGTACGAATGAAAATCACCGATGTTGATGTGCATATTTTAAATGAATTGAGAGAAGATGCCCGCTTATCCATGAGGGAATTGTCCAAACGAGTGAATTTATCAGCACCTGCGGTAGCAGAAAGAGTGCGTAAATTAGAGGACGCAGGGATTATCGAAGGGTATTCTGTTCAGGTCAATTATAAAAAATTAGGGCTTCTGATTGACTGCCTGCTGGAAGTTACGGTGTTAAATGGGGAGTATCAGCGTTTTGTGGCTTTTATGAACGAGCACCCACGCGCTTTTTTTGCTTATCGAGTGGCAGGACAGTCTTGCTTTTTCATTAAGCTGTCAGTTTCGTCTCTTGAAGAAATTGAAGCCTTTATTCAAGAAGTGTCTGGATTTACAAAAACCGTCTCCCATATTGTCTTGTCAGAGCACTCTTTTTCTCATCCTATTCAGGAACGCTTGAAACAAATAGAAGAGCCAAAAATGACCGTGGTGAAATAAAAAAGGACCTATGTCAGGTCCTTTTTATTCGTTTATCTGACTGATAACTCATAAACGTAATGATAAGGCCAATAAATGTCACAGCTGCAGCAAATAACGGAACAAGCTGTAAATGTGTGATGTCGATAGCAAGACCGCCAAGCGCTGCACCGCCGGCATTCCCAATATTAAAGGCAGAATGGCTGAGCGTCGATGCGAGTGTCGGTGCTTCATGTGCCATGTTCATCGTGCGGTATTGCAAGGTAGGAACAAGAATAAATGAAATGATTCCCCAAACAAAAATGGTCAGCACGGCAGGCACTTTGAATTCGGAAGTGACTGTAAACAATAACAGGACAGCAATGAGTAGGATCAGTGTCACCATAATACTCGGCATCAGCTTCCAGTCAGCAAGCTTTCCGCCAACTAAATTCCCGATGGTGACCCCAAGTCCAAATAGGACAAGGATGAGCGTTACCCCATTTTCCTGAAAACCAGTGACTTGCAGCAGGATTGGGCTGATATACGTAAATGCTGTAAAAACACCAGCAAAACCAAAGATGGTCATCGCAAAGGAAACGAGTACCTGTGGTTTTTTCAAGACGGATACTTCATTTCGAATATCCAATACTTCTTCCTTTGATTGATTCGGAACTAAGCTGATGATACCGATTAAGGAAATGAGACCAATGACGGCAATGACTAGAAAAGACATACGCCAGCCGAATTGATTTCCGATAAAGGTACCGAACGGCACACCGAGTACATTGGCTACCGTCAGTCCTGTAAACATGAAGCTGATCGCACTTGCACTTTTCTCTTTAGGCACAAGCCGTGCAGCCATAATGGCTCCGACGCCAAAGTACGTTCCATGAGCAAATGACGTTAAAATACGGGCGGCCATTAATAGACCATAAGAGGTCGAGACAGCGGCAGCAGCATTTCCCGCCACGAAAAGAATCATTAACAGAATGAGGAGACGTTTTCTCGACATTTTCCCAGTCGATAACGTTAATATAGGTCCGCCAACTGCGACACCAAGTGCGTATCCAGTAATCAGCTGTCCTGAAGCAGAAATTGATACATGAAGATCGTTTGCGACATTTGGCAAAAGTCCCATGATGACAAATTCAGTCATGCCAATCGAAAACGCACCGAGCGTTAATGCAAAAATAGCGATGGGGAAGTTTCTCATGATGTGATCACCTTTCTAAACAAATACATAAAAAAGCTTCGGAAAGATCCGAAGCCTTAAGAGTTTATCATACATGGAAATAAGACGCCAGCTGCTCGTTTGCTAAACGGTTTCCAACAAAGAAGGAACCGAATTCGCCGTAGCGTGCACTGACTTCATCAAAGCGCATTTCATAAACCAATTTTTTAAATTGGAGCACATCATCAGAGAAAAGGGTAACGCCCCACTCATAATCATCAAAACCAACAGAACCTGTAATGATCTGTTTTACTTTTCCAGCATAGCTTCGGCCAATTAAGCCATGGCTTCTCATAAGAGATTTACGCTCATCCATGGAAAGCATGTACCAGTTGTCATTGCCAGAACGTCTTTTATCCATTGGATAGAAGCACACGTATTGAGAAGAAGGAAGCTCTGGATATAGGCGCGCACGTACATGTGGGTTCTCGTAAGGATCTCCGCCATCGCCGCCTCCTGCTAAGTAGTTGCTGAGCTCAACAACTGAAACATACGAATAAGCTGGAATCGTAAACTCCGCTAGTCGTGTTTTGTTGAATTCAAGTTCTATTTCACCTAGTTCTTCCATTGTCGGACGTAAAATCATGAGCATAATATCTGCTTTTTGGCCGACAATACTATAGATTGTTTGGCTTCCAGCTTTATCTTGCTCAGCTGTTTTCCATTTTTCCAATAGACCTGTGAACTCATGAATAATCGCTTGGCGCTCATCACTTGTCAGCAGCTTCCAAGCTGTCCAGTCGATCGTTCTAAAATCATGCAGCGCATACCAGCCATCTAGTGTTTGAGCTGCTTCATTTGTTGTATGTTGTTCGCTCATTTCTTTCACTCCTATTAACAGTTTTCCATCTGTTCCAACTATAACATAGTTTGTCCAAATGGAGATGTGATCAAAACTTGAACGAAGAAAACAGCTTTTATCAAAATTGATTAAATTAGTTTGAAAAATAAGAATTTAATTTGTAAGCGCTATAATATAAGTTGGTAGTTTGAATTTAGGTAGAAGAAGAGTATGCTTAAAAGAGAACGCTTTTTTTGTAAAATCAAGGAGGGTATTGTAGTGGCAGATATTTTTTCAACAGTTCAGGAAAAGGTTGCAGGTAAAGGAGTAAAGATCGTTTTTCCTGAGGGAATGGACGAACGCATTCTAACAGCCGTTCAAAAACTAGCAGACGGCAAAGTATTGCAGCCAATTGTTGTAGGTAAAAAACAAGATGTTGAAGCAAAAGCAAAAGAATTAGGTCTTACACTTGATGGTGTTGACGTGTATGATCCTCATACATATGAAGGTTTTGAAGAGCTTGTACAAGCTTTCGTAGAAAGACGTAAAGGCAAAGCAACCGAAGAGCAAGCAAGAAAAGCATTACTAGATGAAAACTACTTCGGTACAATGCTTGTGTATAAAGGTCTTGCAGACGGACTTGTGAGCGGTGCGGCACATTCAACTGCTGACACAGTGCGTCCAGCACTTCAAATCATTAAAACAAAAGAAGGCGTAAAGAAAACATCTGGCGTCTTCATTATGGCTCGCGGCGAAGAGCAGTATGTGTTTGCTGATTGTGCAATCAACATTGCTCCAGACAGCCAAGATCTAGCTGAAATTGCGATCGAAAGTGCAAACACAGCAAAAATGTTTGATATCGAACCACGTGTGGCAATGCTTAGCTTCTCTACAAAAGGCTCAGCAAAATCAGACGAAACAGAAAAAGTATCTGAAGCAGTTCGCATTGCAAAAGAAAAGGCACCTGAGCTTGTACTTGATGGAGAATTCCAATTCGATGCAGCTTTCGTTCCTTCAGTAGCAGCGAAAAAAGCGCCAGATTCCGTCATCAAAGGCGATGCTAGCGTATTTGTTTTCCCTAGCCTCGAAGCTGGAAACATCGGTTACAAAATTGCACAGCGTTTAGGTAACTTTGAAGCTGTAGGTCCAATCCTACAAGGCTTAAACCAGCCAGTAAACGATCTTTCAAGAGGCTGTAATGCCGAAGACGTTTACAATCTTGCGCTTATCACAGCAGCTCAAGCACTATAATGATCTCGACAAAGGCAGCCAGTACGATAGATTCGTGCTGGCTGTTTTTTTGATGACAAATGTGTACAATATAGGGGAAAAGAAAAAATTTGATCGTAGATAAAGCCGATAGAATGGGCAGGTGCTATAATGAACGATTTAATACATAAGCTTCAGCATAAGGTCGCGGGATTAACAGAGGCACAAAGGAGAATTGCAGATTATATCGTGCACAATCCGATGGAGGTCGCGTTTTTAACCGTAGATAAATTGGCTTCAAAAGTTGGGACGAGTACAGCTACCATCATGAGATTCTCTGCTGCTTTAGGGTATTCCGGTTTCTCTGAGCTTCAAAAAGAGCTTCAATCAAACATGAAGCATAAAGCTGCCCCTCAAACGAGACTTGAAGCGAACCTCAAGCATTCAAATAAAAGTAAGCTTCTGCATAACCATGTAGAGCTGCAATTTCAAAATATCCAGTATGCTTTAGACAATATCACGGAAGAAAACTTTAAGCATATTGTTGAAAAAATAGCCAGCTCCCGCCAGGTTCTGTGTACAAGTGCCCGAAGTGGAAGACCTGTTGGCGAGTATCTGTCATTTGGAATCAATCGGCTATTGGGGAACTGTCAATATATTGATGCGGACAAAAGCGACTGGGTGGATGATCTCGTTCATTTTCAATCTGATGATTTCATTATAGCGGTCAGCTATCCTCGCTATGCAAAGCGTATAAAGGACTTGCTGGAGGCAGCGAAGTCATATGGGGTGGAAGTGCTTTTAATTACAGACAGCTACAGCTCTCCACTAACTAAGTATGCACAATATGTATTACCATGTTCCTCAGCAAGTGTGGGCTCTCATAACTCTGTCGTATCTGCTATCTTTATCGTAGATTATATTTTAAGTGCCTTAGCCATTAATGACCCTGAAAGGACAAAACCACGTTTAGATCAAATCAATCATATGTTAACGAAAATGAGTTATCACACAACACATTAGTCGTGTGGTGACTCATTTTTTTCATTTAATTTATATGAAAGCGCTTTACTAAATAAAATCGAGATGGTATGATCGTGTCACGAAAGTAATATATATTACTTTAATAAAGTTTAATGTAACGAATATAACTCAAAGGGGATGATGGAAACAATGAGTACTGTTCAATTCGTGTCAAATGATCTAATAGATCGGGCAAGAAAGCTTAACTCAACCTTGCTGTCAGACGTGATGGGATGCACCGGAGCGATGGATCATCAAATTAAACCTGTTGCAAGAGGCATGAATATAGTAGGGACTGCTTTTACCGTTAGCTTACGGCCAGGGGATAATTTATTTCTTCATCATGCGATCTACTCTGCTAAAGAAGGAGATGTACTGATTGTTGATGGAAAAGACCATAAAGGTCATGCATATTTAGGGGAATTGATGGCAGGTGTAGCAAAGGCTGTAGGAATAGAAGGAATCGTGATTGACGGGCTTGTTCGCGACAAACTCGCTTTAGAGGAGCTGGCTTTTCCAATATACAGTAAGGGGTTTATGCCAAACGGACCTTTTAAAGATGGTCCTGGGGAATTGAATCAAACCATCTCGTGCGGCGGTGTCAAAGTAGCACCAGGTGATTTAGTCATTGCTGACGATGATGGAGTCGTCATCGTTCCACAGGAGAAGGCGGAACACATGCTCACACTAGCGGAAGAGAAACAAGCGTATGAAAATCAGAGATTAAACACGATTCAACAATATATGGACGAAGGAAAGCAAGACACTAGTCTCTTAGCACCTGCATGGCTGGCAGGCAAATTGAAAAAATTTCAGGAATAGAATAGGGGAGAATCGGTGATGAAGATAGGCTTTATCGGTTATGGAGAAGCAGCATATGAGCTATCAACGGGATTGAAAACAGAAGGATTAGATCAATTTTATGCGTATGATGTACTGTTACAAAATGAGAAATTGGCTGGAGCGTTGAAAGAAAAAGCATCGCAGACAGGAGTTCAATTAACCAGCAGTATCAGCGAAGTCATTGAGAAATCTGATATTGTCATTGCAGCTGTGCCAGCGAATAAAACCTTAGAAGTGGCCCAATCTGTATCGGGAAGTTTGAAAGAGAATCGAGTATATGTAGATGTGTCAGCATCAACACCAGACATCAAAAAACAAGTGGCAAACGAAATTGAAAAGCAAAAAGCTCTATTCGTAGATGCTGCCATGCTAGGGCCTCTTCCAGTCAACAAACACAAGGTTCCGATCACGGCAAGCGGCAGCGGAACCGACCAATTCATGAAAGTAATGAATGCTTATGGCATGAATATCACAAAAATCAGTGACCAGCCAGGAGATGCTTCTGCCTTAAAGCTGATCAGAAGTGTTTATATGAAGGGGATCGTTGGTCTCATGATTGAATTTTTGGAAATTTCCAAAAAATATAATGTGGAACAACAAGTGATTTCTTCATTAAGCGATACAATGGATAGCAAAAGTTTTGAAGAGACCATGAACCGTCTTGTGACAGGGAGTGCATTACATGCAAAACGACGAGCGATCGAGCTTCTTGGCTCTATTGAAATGTTAGATGAAGCAGAGGTTGATGCCAGCATGTCTCGGGCAGCGCAACAGAAGCTAGAGAGATTAGCAGACTTTCAATTCGTTGAACGGTTTAATGGGAAAAAGCCGGACAGCTGGGAAGAAGTTATTGACGTGATGCAGCAGGGGTAATAAATTGTAAGCGTTTTATTTAACAAAGGGGAGGCGAAAAACGATATGGGTTTTATTGCGTTGATTGTATTCATAGCTGTCATTATTATATGGAATGTCGTCGTGAAACGGAATATGGGAGAAGCCATGCTATTAGGCTTTATTGCAACCACATTATTTGGCGGATTGGATGCATTAAGACTTTTCTGGGATGGATTAAAATTCGCATCCACATATGAGGTGCTCTATGCAGCTGTCGCATTTGTATTCATGGCTTATTTAATTGAAAAGCTGGAATTAATTCATGCACTCTTGCGAATCTTAAATTCGGTTGTAGGTAAACTTCCTGGTGGAGCGGCTTATATGAGTACGTTAGGCTCAGCAGTCTTAGGTGCTCTTTCAGGTTCAAATTCTGCAAACACAGCTGCCACTGGCTCTATCACGGCATCTTGGATGATTAAATCAGGCTGGAGCCGAACCCATACAGCGACCATTTTAGCAGGGAATGGCGGACTTGGAGCAGCACTGCCTCCGAACTCTTCCATGTTTATCATGCTGGGGTTTGCACCAATTGCAGCCCTTGTATCGGAGGGAGATTTATATATTGCGCTTCTCATAGGAGGACTATATCAAGTCGTATACCGATTTATTTTGGTGTATATTCTGGTGAAAAAGAATAAAATTCAGGCCATGCCGCCAGATGATATTCTTCCTTTTAGGGAAGCTGTGAAACAAGGGTGGAAGTCGATCTTTATTTTTTTCGGTGCCTTGATTCCTATCATTATCACAATAGGTCCGCTGGCAAACTACTTAAAAAGTAATCCAAACATTGGACCAGAGGCAATGGATCAAATTTCTTTAATTACGTGGATTCCGATTCTCATGATGTTGATTAGTTTAACGATCGGGAGAAAAAAGGCATCTGTACTAGATTGGTCTCAGTTTTTCAAGTCTGCTATTCCTAAGTTTACAACGATTGGTGCCTTGATGCTGTTTGCTGTTGCGGCAAGTCAGGTGCTTGCTGAATTAGGATTGGCAGAAGATTTGACGCAAATCACATCAGTACTTACCATTCCGAAGTGGCTTATGGTGCTCATTGTGGGAATTCTTGTCACGCTGGTGGCTGGGCCATTATCTTCAACAGCTACATTAACAGCTGTTGGACTTGTCTCGTTTTCAGCTTTAGTCTCAGTCGGAGTTGATCCAGTTGTGGCTGTTGTCGCCATTCTTGCTTTTTCATCGACAGAAGGCGCTTCCCCGCCGGCATCAGGATCGATTTTCATTGCTTCAGGTCTTGCAGGAGCCAAACCTGAGAAAACCTTTATACCACTGATTCTCTACTATATGCTGCCGATCGTGGGAATTGGCTGGCTCATCGGAATGGGATTACTTCCAGTATAGAAAGGAGAAACACATGAGAGCATTAATGGAATTATTATTTAAAGTGCTGCTTGTCCTGTTCTTAACGTCAGGAGCCCTGTTGGTATTCGGTCAAATACTAGGGATTGTCTTGCAAAAGGGAGATATGATTATTGCGAGTACGAATCTATTCAAAAACCCAACACTGGTGTTAAGTGCCTTTTTTAGTCTTGTTGGTTTCTCTCTCAATTATATTCCTGAAAAGAAAGACACCTCATTTAGCGATCATCCATCAGCATCAGCGAGTGATTCGCTCAAATAAGCAATAAACAGCTGGATTCAGAAAATGAATTCAGCTTTTTTGTGCGCGAGAAATAGGTATTAAAACCCAATACGTACGATTCATTTTTTGGTAAATTCACTTTCAATCATATGCCTCTTGTGCTAGTAAATGGTAACATAACGGAGGACTATTTAAGGGATAGAGGTGTTTGACGATATCTGGAGCAATCATCGGTTATAAAACAGCCTTGTATTCATTAAAGGCAGATATATCTATAAAAAAAGAACAAATCATCGAACTCAACATGTGCCGCAAAGAAATCAAAGAGGCAAAATCAACCCTGTCAGATGCCAGCAAGAAAATCACTCATCCAGATCTGACATCACATACATGGTTTGGCCATTTGGCAGACACGTTTGATGACATTCGAGACGAAATGGCTTCCGCCAGTCAAGAGATAAAAAGTGTACAGCTAACCAATTTATTAAATCGAATTGATGAGAAAATTAGTGATGTCACATCGGAGATTCATTCGTTAGAACATGAAATTCATTCGGTTGAAAGAAAAATAGAGAAAGAAAAGCAGAAACAACTGGAAGAAAAAAGAGGGTAGTCACATGACGAGAGAAATTAAAATAGATGCCAGTCAGGTCAAACGAGTATTACAGCATGCAAAACAATCAGGCACTCAAATGAATGCAGCCCTTCCAACAACCATCAAAGGAAAAAATCAGCTCCTGACGGCAGACTCATTAGAAAAGATCAATCAACAGCTGAACGAATTAAGTAATTCCTATATAGGCATCCTTCAGAAACAGCTTGTACAAACAGAACAAGCGGTGAACACCATGATTGAAACGGACAAGGCGCTTGCTTCTAGCAGTAAAAGAAAATAAAGGAGAACGCAATGAAAACCCTTGACGCCTTTGCGCTAATAAACGGAATAGATCAAACGCTGAATACGTTAAAGCAGCAGTCACAGCAAATCAGCTCCTTAGAAAAACAAATCCATCACATCATCTCACTCGATGGCGCACTAAAGGGAGAGGCAGGACAAGCCATCCGCGCCTTCTATACAGAATGCCATATTCCCTTCCTGCAATTCTTTCATGTCGTCATTGAGGAATATAGCGCTGCATTAAAAAACACAAAGCAGGCTCTTCATGCACTAGAATCAAACGAGCACGGCTTTATCTCACAAGCATTTATCGAAGATGATCTTGATCAAGGCTTAAAAAAAGCTGAACGTACGATTTCTGAAATCGTATCAGAGGTAAACCACGCCATCGGCAGAGTTGGTCATATTGTTCACTTGCCAAGTGTAGACGAATCAGCTTTTCAGCAAAACTATCAAAAGGCATGGCTTGAGACCTCAAGAACCATTGGTCTGCTTCATGCATTTGACAGGGAGCAGACAAGTGCTTTACATGAAACCAAAAGCTCCCTTCAAACAATGAAGCAATACATAGATACCTTAAGTACCATGTTCACCGGCCCAAAAATCGACATCACAAGCTATCAAAAGGGATCTATTTTCAAAGATGGAAAAAAAGAAAAAGTAAGCAGCACCATCAGTGGATTGAACGACAAAATAGACAACCCAAAAGACAATCCAATGATCATCATGCTGAAGAAACTAAAAGAGAAACAACAAGCGAATGTGGAGACGGTTGTTCGGGAAACGCCGTCTAGTAAAATCAATCAAACCACATTAACTTTAAATGGAAAAGTATACAACATAAATGAGTACAAAAAGATCAACTTCGAACATGCCAAAACGGTTGACGTCATGCGAGATGGAATGCTGTATCGGTTACGAATATCAGAAAAAAACAAAGTTACGATTGAGAGAGTTAAACCGATTTCTGATGTAAAAACAGGCGATAAACCCCAAAATATCTTAAATAAAGCGGTTGAATTTACAGGAATAAACGATGCAATTCGGGTTATTACAGCAAGAGATCCAATTACAGGTGATAAAGTCGCGGATATGGATCGTTTGGTATCAGGGGTGTACATGGTTCCAAGCACCAACATTGTTAAAGTGGGGAAATATGTTTTTAAGATTATTAAAGGGGAGAAAGCAGCTAAGAGGGTTGAGAAGAGTGCTAAAGGTGCGAGTAATGGGGCTAAAGATTTTGAAAAATCATTAGTGACATTGCCTCCAGCAGAGCGCGTCGCAGCTGTAAAAATAAAAGTAAAAGAAATTACTAAAAGTAATGGCTTAATAAAAGATTCTAAATTAAGTAAGATTAATAGTAGGGATGTATATAAAGACCCTAAAACTGGGGATTTATATTCAGTAGATACACAGCATGGTCGTTTTGAAAAAACAAATAACAAGGGGAAGCATCAAGGAGAGGTTGATTTTGATTTTAAACAAACTAAACCTGCTGATGCATCTGGTGGTCATAATTTAAAAATTAAGTAGAGAGGATGTAATAGAATGATTAAGAATGATTGGATATCTATTCAGGAAGTTGAGGATGATACTCAAATTTGGGCTGGAACCATAGTCAGAGTTTTTAAGGAGGGATTAAATAAGGACAACATAGAAGATAATTTCTATGATTACATCGTTTCTTTTATTTATGATAACAATGAATATTTACAATTAACCTGTCTTACTCAAGGGGAGGGTGGAAATATTGTTTCTGTATTGCAAACAGAACCAGATTCTAATTATTCATTAGGTAAGGAATTGAAAAGAATGATGGATGATGGTAAGAACTCTGTTTTTGTGAAATTTTCACCTAAATGTATCGTTAGATAAATCTCTAATAGGAGTTGGAAAGACCAGATTTTTAAGATAAATGAGCAGAATTGATAGAACAGTTGAGTTTACAGAGAGGTCGTTCATCTTTTTTTATCCAAGTTAGATGTATGATGGGATATCTCAATCACCGAAAACATCAGTAGCAATAGACTATACTCTTTCCATAGCTTCTATTATCCCACTTACGAAAATAGGGAAGGATGGGAATAAAAAGATTATTTTTTATGATTATGAGATGAATTTAATATTTTTCCTTTTGATAGATAAGGAGATTTTAGATGATTTTACTAGATGAGTGTATTGAGGCACTTGGTGAGGGTGCACGTGTTTTATATGATAATGATAGAGTACAAATATTAAGTAATTTGGATAAGTCCTTTCCATTTTCTGATTATAGTCAGATTGAATGGGAGAAAGTATCTGCTTATGCTGAAGTGGATACAATCGATGAAATACGATCCTTTTTAGATCAAAAACTGAATGAGTACAGTGATATTATTTATATAATTTGGGATGAAGGGACGTTACCAATTATTCAATCTACTTTAGATAAAGTATTTGAAGCTATAGATGATGTTACAGCTGTCAGTTTTGATACGTGGATTTTTTCACCATCTTCTGGATATGTTATTGAAATTTTTCATGATGGTGAGGTAAAAGTAGGATTAAAATAGCATAGATGCACCCTCAAAGAATTAATTTGAGTCTCTTTGAGGGTTTTGAAATGTTTCTGTGAAGGTCATTCTAAGTTTGATTGCTATATCTGGTTTTACTTTTTTCTTTGCTAATCAATCCGACCCACAGACACTCATCACTATTTGACTTACTACAAGCATTTTAACTTACCTGTGATGTATAAAAGGGTCATGAAAAAATCAGCTACTTAACATAGAGGAGGCTTTAAAATGCTCAATTTACCTCAAATCCCAAATTTGCACGTGAACAAACCAGCAAGTGACATACATATCAAAGAGGCAGAATCCCAGCTAAACATGGTGCTGCCCCATGCTTATATGGAATTGTTGAAACAGACAAATGGATGTTCTATTGGAGGCGATGTTCTACTATACGGAACTGAGGACATAATGGAACGCAATGCAACGTGGGAAGTCCATCATTATGCGAGCGGCTATGTAGCCATTGGCGATGATGGCGGCGGGCGAGTACTTCTCATGCGGCAGGCAGAAGAGGAGAAAAAAGTGTGGATCGTCGATGCTGGTGTGATGGACCCTCAGCATGCGGAATTGGTGGCTGAAGACTTGTTGAGCTGGGTAAATGAGGGCTGTTTCATAGAAGTTTAGTCTATTAAGGAGATGATCAATTTGCCGTGGAATACATTGATCGCTGCATGCCTCGTGGTTGGGGTTCCTGTCGTTTTAATTGCAGCTTTTTATTTCATCTCGAAAAGGAAGAATAAGAAAACAAAATCATCTAACTGAAACGCTCTGTGACGCCAAATGTTATGGAGCTTTTTTGCATTCTCCCTCCATTCCTCCCATGTTATAATAAACACAGTTTATGAACGAGAGGATATGCAGGACATGAAAAATGAACCTATTGAGTTATTGACACAGCCGACATGGCGTATCATCGATCAGTCGAGTCTCGGTCTCTATGTAGACCCGAAGCAATCCTTTGCGATGGATGATACGCTTTGCGCGTCGGTGGGGAAGGGTCTCTCACCAGCGACAGCCCGTTCTTGGGTGCATCACAATACGATTGTGCTTGGGATTCAGGATACAAGACTTCCATTTCTCCAAGATGGCGTAAAGCTGCTTGAGGAAGAGGGCTATCGCGTAATTGTGCGCAACTCAGGCGGTCTTGCTGTGGTACTGGATGAAGGCGTACTGAATGTGTCTTTAATCTTTGCTGAACAAAAGAAGGGCATTGATATTGACCGCGGGTATGATGCGATGGTGGAATTGATCCGCCGGATGCTGTCAATGTACGAGGTGGACATTGAAGCCTATGAAATTGTCGGCTCTTACTGTCCAGGCAGCTACGATTTGAGTATCAATGGAAAGAAATTTGCCGGCATTTCTCAGCGTAGATTACGCGGAGGGGTCGCTGTGCAAATCTATTTGTGTGCAGATGGAAGCGGGCGTGAACGTGCCGATTTGATCCGCCGTTTTTATGACGCCGCCTTAAAGCATAAACGGCAAGAAGTGAAGGCAGTATTTCCTGATATACAGCCGGATACGATGGCATCCTTATCAGAATTAATCGGTGAACCGATTGATTGTACGCTTCTCATGCGTTTATTACTAGAGGAGCTTCAAAAGCTCAGTGATCAGCTTACAGCGTCAGGATTGAACGCAGAAGAACAGCTGGAATTTGAGAAAAACATGACGCGGATGATTGAGAGGAATGAAAAGGTGTTTTCGTGAAGGAGAAGTAAATTTTTTAAATATATTTTAGATCGACAAAACAATCGAGTCATTTTGTCGATCTATCTCTATTATTTTAATTCAACTTTATAGCCAATATAAATGTTAGGATCAAAAGTGTATATTCCAGGTTGATTAAATGTTAATGCAGAGATTCGGAAAGCATACTTCTGTTTAACAGGATTCCATGATCCATTTGGATAATAAGCTGGGTAAACTTTGAAATTAGGGTACGTTGTGTTAATCCAGGTCATACTAGAATTTGGACGTATACTTCGTTTCAATGTATATAAACTTAATGAATTTCGACCGCTGTCAGGACCATCAGTTCTAACTTCTATTATGTAGCTATTATTCGGAATTGAACTGTCATTGGATAGGTCGAAATATTGTAGCGAGCTAGTTTTATTAAATGACGTAATCGAAGCTTGATTAAGCGTAATCCTTTTTTCCATAACCGAGGAGGCCGGAATAGGGTATAAAACAGGCATACCTACAGTAACATTTAATTCATAGGGAAATTGATTTTTTTTATCATCAGAAGGTTCAATGTAAATTAAATAATCTCCTACTGTATCCGTTGGGAATTCAACTTGAGCTGTTCCTTCTTCATTAATCGTGCTTCTTCCTATTCCTCTACTTTCTGAAATGATTTCACTATTAGGATTAGTAATTTTGACATCAAATGTTTTAGAAGAGCGCAGGGTTAGTTTTTCTGTCTTATTCATGCCAAGGGAGACTTTATACAATCGTCGATCCTCTGCATGTGTAATAATTGTCATAGCTTCATCTGGTGAATAAAAAGCATTACTTCTTTTTAATTCAATTGAATTACTTGGCTCATCTGCTGCTTGTGCGTTAAAGGAGATAGTACTTAAAAAAATAATGGTCACTAACCCAAATAATATTTTCCTCAATATTTAACAACTCCCTTTTAATTATTAATATGTATATCGGTATTCTTTATTATAAATTAACATTATTTCAAATAAATTCATTTTTAGTTTATTAGTTACAGATGATTAAAAAGGAGAAGTTGTGATGAAATCCCAAAAAATCAGTTACCTTTATTTACTATGACTTCCTGTCCTCATGGGAGCCGGCAAGGCCAATGCCGGTATTTATCTTTTTATGTTCGAAATTTTTGTTAAAGTGTGATGCTATTTATGGACACATTCACCTGCAAATTTAAAGCTGTTTTCGAAAAAAATTATTCGATATAATAGAAATATAAAAAAGAGAGAAGAAACGATGGGTAATCCAAAAATTTGAAATAGTCTAAGGAAAAAGTATTTAAAGATCCAGTACGCCGTTATTTTCATGCGAGACATATATAATATTGGATTTAATAGGATTTTAGCTCCTTCGATCAATTAAACAGCTAGGAGAAGAACTAGAAGACGCTTTACTAGGGTTAGGAAGTACATACAGAACCTTAGGGGAATATGAAAAGTCAAAACAGATATTCCTACATGCGATGGAAACTTATCCGGATAATAAAGCCATTCAAACGTTTTATGCCATGACTTTGTATAATTTGAAGGAACATAGCAAAGCGATGGAAATATTACTGAACTGTTTAACTGAAACGACAAAAGATCCTGCTATTTTAAGTTATCGAAAGGCGATTGATTTTTATTCAAATCAGTTAGATAGATTGTGGAAATGATTTATGTAGAAATGGAGGGGCAATGTAATGGAAGAATCCCCTCCTTTGTTATGAAATTTTATATATGTGATAGTCCTTTATGACATAAGAAAGAAGGAAAATGTATTGTCATTCATCACCACGTATTACCCGCTGTTTATGCTTTGTGTTTTGTCTTTGTTGTATGTGATGTATCGTATTCAGCCGATAGCCTCTGCGATTAAAAAAATCATCATTGTGCTCTGTGTGTTAACAAATGCTGCATATATTTGCTGGCGTCTCTTCTTTACACTGCCGCATGAAGGTACATTTAATATGATAATGGGCATCTTGCTTGTGGCCTGTGAATGTATTGGATTTTTACAGCTGCTTGTGTTTTATACACTTGTTTGGAAGCCTTCAAATCGGAAACAAGTCATGATCAGTGATCTTGAAAGGCTGCCAACAGTTGATATTTTCATAGCTACATATAATGAACCAATTGAAGTGCTAAGACGCACGGTTGCAGGTTGTTTGAATCTGTCTTATCCAAAAGGCAGCGTCCATATTTATTTATGTGATGATGGCAAGAGGGAGTCTGTAGAGCAGCTTGCTTCTGAGTTTGGTGTTCATTATCTGACTAGAACAGATAACAAGTTTGCTAAGGCGGGGAATTTAAACCATGCGATGTCTCAAACGAATGGGGAGTTGATTCTCACACTTGATGCTGATATGGTCCCGCTTCCTGCCTTTTTAGAAAAGACAGTGCCTTACTTTCATGATGGAGCGACTGCATTTGTTCAAGTTCCACAGGCGTTTTATAACGAAGATCCTTTCCAATATAATATGTTCTCGAAGGATCGAATTCCAAATGAGCAGGACTTCTTCATGCAAACCCTCCAAGCTGGTAAAGATCGATTCAATGCGGTCATGTATGTCGGGAGTAATACGGTATTTAGAAGAACAGCATTAGAGGAAATTGGCGGATTTGCTACTGGAGTGATTACAGAAGACATGGCGACAGGAATGCTTCTCCAAGGGAAGTTCAAATCTGTGTCTGTCGGAGAGGTATTAGCTGTCGGTCTGGCACCTGAAAGCTGGCTTGATCTGTTAAAGCAGCGAGACCGCTGGTCGAGAGGGAACATTCAGTGCGCCCGTAAGTTTAATCCATTGAAGGTTCGCGGCTTAACGCTTATGCAGCGCGTTCTTTATTTAGATGGCATTGTGTATTGGTTTAACGGTTTGTTTAAAATGATTTACATTCTTACACCGATATTGTTTTTATTATTTGGTATTCAAAGTTTCTGGGCAGATTTTCAGTCCATTTTCATGTTTTGGCTGCCGGCGTTCTTTAGTTCGTACTTAGCGTTTAAACTGGTGTCGAATCAAAAAAGAAGTATGTTTTGGAGTCATATTTACGAAAGCTCTATGGCATTCCACCTGGCTGGTGTGGCTTTAAGTGAGCTGTTTTTGAAGAAGAGGGTTGAATTTCTTGTCACACCGAAGGGAATTCAAACGGACAAGAGACATTTTCATTTGAAAACGATGATTCCTCATTTGATCTTCTTGCTCCTCTCATTGCTAGTCCTTGTGAAAATAGGATACGATATGAAGGTAAATGGGACGATGAATGCTGATCTCACGTTGATTAATATTTTTTGGGTACTTTATAACGGTGCAGGGCTGTTCATGGCACTTATTGTGGCGTTTGATCGTCCGCGTTATCGAAAATCAGAGCGGTTTGTCATTGAAAAAGAGGGGCATCTTCGTTCCGATCATCAAGATGAGTCGATTGCTTGTTTTCTACTAGATATGAGTGATTCAGGTGCGCGTCTATCCATTCCATTGGATCAAGCTTCTTCTCTAAATCAAGGACAAATGCAATTATTCTTTTCAGAGAATGAAAGTGTGGCATGTGATGTGGTCTGGAGTCATCCGGAGGGAGACAAGCTGATGGTTGGTGTGGCTTTTACTGACACAGAAAAATCACAGTACCTATCACTGATCCGCTTCTTATTCACACGAGAGCACGTATCGATAACGGATCGTGAGAAAAAATCCTATGCTGTTCGGACATTTCTCCGCTTTGTAAGAGAAACGGAGAAAGTACCAAAGGCTATTCGGCGCAAATGGATGAGAAGACCATTGCAAGGTGTGGCAGGCACGCTAGTCTATGAGGACCGGTTAGAAGAGAAGGTGCTGGTGAACATACATGATATTAGTTTATCTGGGTGTAAAATCGAGTCTGAAGCTTCAATTGAATTACATGACAAAGTGCTAATCACCATTGATACAGAATCTCTGACAGAGCAGCCGGCGATTGTGGTTTGGACATCACAAAAACGCGGCCGCACAATAGCCGGACTCAAGTTTGTTCAGCCTGAAATCAAGCAGATAGAAGAAAGAGAGGGAGTGGTTTCTTGAAATCCAAAAATGGCGGTTACCTCTATTTACTATGGCTTCCTGTCATCATGGGAGCCGGCTACGGCATTTCGCTTTTAGTGCCATTTCTTCAGCCTGTACTGACACTTGGCATCGCAGGTCTTTATATTTTTATGTTTGGTGATTTTCAAGTAAGGCAGGTCAGGTATATTTTTATGTTCGTGTTTTTGATCAATGTCCTTTTTAGTGTGATGCTATTTTTGGGCATTTAAAAAAGTGCTTCCCGAGGCGGGGAGCACTTTTTGTTATTCTGCCATTTTTTCGAGGTTGCCGTTCCGATCCATTTTAAAGGTTGGTGCGGCACTATCGTCTTCTTCAAACAAAACTAGTTTTCTTGCACGGTTCATGATTTTGACGAGTGTTTCATAATCTTCTTGAATCGTGAGCTGATCCTTTTCAAGCTTTTTTACTTCAGCTTCTAGCTGCGAGACTTTATGAGAAAGCTCATTGTTTTCTCTTTTTAAGCGGCTGTTTTCCATACGTAAGGCAGTGGATTGCTGACCATCGCCTTCATAACGGCGTAAGAAATCAATGATATCGTCGATGGTTAATTCTTGATGCTGCCTAAATGGATTCGCTTCCGGCTTTTTCTCTGCGGTATTTGGGGCAGGAGAAGCCTGTGACAATAAATGTGATAAACTAGCTAACTCTTCATTGTAGCTTTGATCCACAAACTGAAGCTGTTCGGCAGTTTCAGCAGCTGGTGCAAATGTTTCTTCCTTTGCTGGCTCCAATTCCTGTGAGAATTCCTCCTGAGTGACCGTTTCTTCTACTTGCGGCTGATAAAGTAATCGTTTTTTCGCAGGCTGGCCATTGCCAAGTGCACGCATCCGTTGTTTTCGTTGTTTTTTGGCTAGTGCCAACGCTTTTTCATATTGATGCCTCACGACAGCGTTCCATCTAAATCCGCATGCTGCGGAGGTGCGGTTCAGCTTGTCTCCTACTTCTTCAAACGCATTTAGCTGTGTACTGCCCTCTCTGACGTGACGTAAGACGGTTTCTGCCAGGAGGAGATCATTTTCCTCTGACCAAGCATCTTGTCTTTGTTTTGACATGTGTTTAAACCCCCATATGATTTGATGGTATTAGATTAGCCAAGTTCAAGAAGGTTTATACAAGTTTGCTAAAAGGATAGTGGAAAATACTAGCTTTTATGTAAGCGCGTCATTGGGGCGGCAAAGCGTCTTGCAAGTCCAGCCGCTTCGATGTACAATGTTGGGTGGTATATTATTCACGATTGGCTGTCCAACTGTTTCATATAGAATGAAGTATCATCATTGAAAGGAAGCGTAAGACCATGGCTAATGAGTTTCGCGTATGTGACGATTGTGATGCGACGAACCTAAAGACGTTATTGCCTCGACTCAAATCGGTTGACCCTGATGCAAAAATTGAGATTGGCTGTCAATCCTATTGTGGTCCAGGACGAAAAAAGGCTTTTGCGTTTGTGAACAATCGCCCATTATCCGCACCAACAGAAGATGAATTACTCGAAAAGGTTCAAAAAAAAGTCAAATAAATGTCACTGAATGTGTTCAGTCGACCTAAAAAGAGGTCCGTCCCTGTCAGGTCGGGCTTTTTACGTCCGTGCAATCTTTGAGAACACATTCACCAGCAAATTCAAGGATGTTTTCGGGAAAAGTTACCCGATATAATAGAAACACGTCTTAAAAAAAGAGGGACGAAACGATGGCGTATCCAAAAGGTAAATTATCTGAGGAAAAGGTATTTAAAGATCCTGTGCACCGTTATGTTCACGTAAGGGACGCATTAATATGGGATTTAATAGGAACAAGAGAATTTCAGCGCCTGAGACGGATTAAACAGCTAGGAACCACGTATTTGACGTTTCATGGTGCAGAACACAGCCGATTCAATCATTCACTCGGTGTATACGAGATTGTGAGACGAATTGTGGATGATGTGTTTAAAGGGCGGCCTGAATGGGATGAAGGAGAGCGCGAGCTTGTACTTAGTGCAGCCTTGCTTCATGACCTCGGACATGGTCCATTTTCTCATTCCTTTGAAAAGGTCTTCCACTTAGACCATGAATCGTTTACAAGAGATATTATTTTAGGGCAGACGGAAGTCAATGAAGTGCTCCGCCGGGTGAGTGATGATTTCCCGAAGCATGTGGCTGAAGTCATTGCCAAAACGTATCAAAACAAACAGGTGGTTAGTTTGATCTCAAGTCAAATCGATGCCGACCGAATGGACTATTTGCAGCGTGATGCCTACTATACAGGCGTCAGCTACGGCCACTTTGATATGGAACGTATTTTACGTGTGATGCGTCCGAGAGAAGATCAGATTGTGATGAAGCAGAGCGGGATGCATGCGGTAGAAGATTATATTATGAGCCGCTATCAAATGTACTGGCAAGTCTATTTCCACCCAGTGACACGCAGTGCTGAAGTCATTTTAACGAAAATCCTTCATCGTGCAAAAGAGCTGCATGAAACGGGTTATATTTTTACACATGCCCCAGTTCATTTTTACTCAATTTTTGAGGGAAATGTCACCACAGAGGACTATATTAAGCTGGATGAATCCATTGTTTTATTTTATTTTCAGGCGTGGGAAGACGAAGAAGATCACGTGCTGGCCGATTTGTGCCGCCGTTTTATGAACCGCCGATTGTTCCAATATACAGAGTTTAATCCAAATGAAGAAATGACGAAATATTTCAAGCTGACCGCCTTGTTTAAGGAGGCAGGAATTGATCCTGACTACTATTTAGTGGTCGACTCGTCTTCTGACTTGCCCTATGACTTTTATAGACCAGGAGAGGAAGAAGAGAGGCTGCCAATTCACCTTTTGACGCAAAGTGGTCATATTAAAGAACTGTCGAGACAGTCAGATATTGTTGACGCCATTTCCGGTAAACGAAGAACCGATCATAAACTTTATTTCCCGATGGACTTAATTGTAGATATGTCGGAAAAAGCTGAAGAAAAGAAGGCGATCATGAAGCTGCTTGGTTTGGGATAAAGAAGTACTGAAAAAGGAGATGTCGGGAATTTGTTGAAAGAGCATGCAAAGTTGATGAAGGTATTCTCTGAATCAGGGGAAATCGTTGGACGGAAGAAGCTGCAAAAGATGATTTACATAGCAAAAAAGCTAAATTTGCCTTTTTACGAGAAATACGATTTTCATTTTTATGGCCCCTATTCAGAGGAGTTGACGCTCAGAATTGAAGAGCTGTGCAACCTTGGATTCTTGGACGAAATGAAGGAAAAAAAGGGCGGATACTATCAATATCGCTATTCGCTGACGGACAATGGGAAAGAGTTTCTCGATCAATGTGAAGTGGACATGCCTGACCTCAAAGCGCTGACGCACCAGATGAACGAGCAATCGTCCCGTTTCCTAGAGCTTGTCTCAACGATTTTATATTTTGATGACCTGCCAGAAGATGAGATAAAGGAAAAGGTCTTCACCATTAAAAGCAAGCAGCGTTATACGGACGAAGAATTTGAGGCTGCCCTTGCTTATATTGATCAGTTGAAGGAATTGAACTAACGAGAAGAACCAGTATGTGATGGCTGATGGCTAGAACAGACTGGTTTTTATTTTTGTACAGAAACAAGCCGACCGCATGGATCGACTTGTATTTTATGAATGGTGATAAGAGAATCTTGCTAAAAATTGTTTTGTACGTTCTTCTTTCGTCTGTTCAAAGACTTCTTCCGGCGTACCTGATTCGACGATGACTCCATCCTCCATGAAAATCACCCTGTCAGCAATATCATAGGCAAAGCTCATCTCGTGGGTGACGATGATCATGGTGACCCCGGTTTGTGCTACCTGTTTAATGACATCAAGCGTTTCTCCTACAAGTTCTGGATCTAATGCAGAGGTCGGTTCGTCGAATAAAATGACTTCTGGATTCAAAGCCAGTGCCCGTGCAATGCCGACTCGCTGCTGCTGTCCGCCAGATAATTGATGTGGATAGGCATCCTTTTTCTCTAGTAATCCGACCTTTGTGAGTAATTGGAGAGCTGTGTCATAGGCTTGATCTTTTGGTTGTTTACGGGCAATGACTAAACCTTCCATGACGTTTTCAAGTGCTGTTTTATGAAGAAATAGATCGTATTGCTGAAAGACCATGGCGGTTTTTCTGCGAAGTGCGAGAATGTCTTTAGGCCTTGCTTGATTGAACTTGACGGTCGTGTGATCAATGCTGATTTCTCCTTGATCTGCACGCTCAAGAAAATTCAAGCATCGCAGAAAGGTTGATTTTCCAGAACCGCTCGGACCTAAAATGACGACCACTTCGCCTCTTTCTACCGTTAAATCAATTCCTCTCAGAATCTGATTTTTACCGAACGCTTTATGCACCTGTTTGATAGCAATCATGCCAATCGTCTCCTTTTGTTTTTGTGTCCATATTTCTCATATCCGGCTGTAATGGCTTCGATAGAGGCACACAGGGCCCAGTAAATCAGGGCAACGGCGATGTATGCTTCAAGATAACGATAGTTCACATTGGCTTTAATTAAAGCGCCGTTTAAAATATCGACCACAGACACCATAGAAACGAGAGAAGAGGCTTTGATTAAACTGATCAGCATGTTGTTCAGCATTGGAAGGGAGATGGGAAAGACTTGCGGTATGATGACCCTTCTTAAAACCTGTCTGCTGGTGAAACCAACGGATAGAGCAGCATCGAATTGTCCCTTTGGAATAGATGCGAGAGAGCTTCGAAATATTTCAGATAACCCGCTTACGGCATATAAAGTAAGGGCGAAAATGGCAATCCATCGTCTGTCCAAATCACTGAAACGAATCTGAAGAGAAAGAGATGCAGCCAAATGGTCCAGTGTATCGGAAAAAAGCAGATAAGATACGAGCAAAATCAGGACAACCGGAATTGCTTTAAAAATAGCCACAAACCATTTGAACAAGGGAGACAATACAGGCACCTGATAAAAACGGATAAGGGCAATACCAAATCCAAAGACAGAGCCAAATAATAGCGGGAGAAAGCCTAATAGCAATGTCGTTGGCAAATAATGAAGTGCGGCTATAAAGGCCTGCAGCATAAAGGCAACATCAAAATCCACTCAGATCGCTCCTTTCTTATGATGTAGTAAAGTCTCCGCCCAATATTTTCTTAGACAATTCAGCGAGCTTGCCGTTATCGATTAGTTTTTGTAATGCTTGATCAATGTCTTTTTGAAGTTTCGTATTGTTTTTTTGATAAAGATAATACGTTTTAGATACGTTTACAGGCTTTCCAGAGGTGACTAGATTGGCATTAAATTGTTTGTTTAGCTTGTTGACGTCATACTTTGTGAGCAGGGCCGCATCGACTGTGCCATTTTGAAGGTTTTTGACGAGAATCTCGTTCCCGCCATCTCCGTAGACAATGTCAATTTTCCGATCATGCTTTTTGTTATATTGCTCAAGAAGATAAGCGAAATTACTACCTGTAGAGGTGTGCACTTTGTGTCCAGCCAAATCGTGAAGGCTTTGAAAATCATGACCGGAGGCTTTATCAACAACCACATAGCTTGTATAATCTGTGTAGCCAACTTTTCCAAATAGATACTTCTTCTGGCGCTCATCATTGATTTCATATTGATGGGCAGCGAGATCTACTTTGCCAGCATCTAAAGCGGGCAGAATATTTTTAAATTCGAAGGATTCATATTTAAACTTATATTGTGGAAGCAGCTGATCCACTTCATCTAATACAGCCTTCTCATAGCCTGTTAGTTGACCGTTTTCATCTAAGTAAACGAAAGGCTGATAAGCGTTCCCTGTGCCAACGATGATTTCTTTCGCATCTGGATCATTATTCGCTGCTTCCGCTTTGTTTCCACTCGATTGTTCTGCATTTCCGCAGGCAGCAAGCAACAATGAGCCAAGTGTAAGCAGACCGATGATGTAATGTTTTTTGAATTGTTTGTTATTTTTCATGTGAAATCCTCCTCGTTTTACTTCGCACGCTTTTCTACTGTGAAAGCCGTTTCGGGTCTTTTTAAGGAAACGAATGTCGTCTGACGCTGTTTTCTTGTTTTCGGTGTATTGATCTGTTTTTCCAATAGGTCAAACGCTTTTTCCAGCAGCAGACTTAACAAAATAAAAATGACGGCAGCAATAAAGTATCCTTCTAATACGCGATAGTATAAAGCCCCTAATGTTTGAACCTTTCCTATAATATCCATCACGCCCAATGTGAAGGCGAGGGAGGTATTTTGTAATAAGTTGACAATGGCTACGCCAATATTCGGGAGCGCGATTCTACCTGCTTGAGGAATGAGCGTCCTTCTATAAATCTGCCATTTCGTCAGCCCAATTGAGGCAGCCGCTTCATATTGAGATGCTGGGACACTTGATAAGGCTGATCGGAATATTTCTGAAAAGTAGGCAGCTGTATTGAGTCCATATGTAATATAAAGAAAGATCAATTTGTTCCACATGGAGATATCAAGGCCAATTGCTGCGAGCACACCTGGCAGACCATAAAAGACAATAAACATTTGAACCAGAATAGGCGTTCCGCGAATAAAAGAGACATAGACTGCACTGAGTTGGTGCAGAACAGGAATGCGCTCAATTCGAAAATAAGCAAGGATGAATCCAAGAAAGCTGCCAATCAAAGTGGCAAATAAAACAATCAGCAAGGTCGTTGGAAGGGCTGATAATACTTTAGGAAAGAGTGTGACCACGTACTCCCATTTGAAAAACTCACCCACGTTGAATCACCTCCTATGTAGAAGTCGTTTCGACTTTTTCTTCTGCGGGTGGTGTCCCTAGAATGTCTGGATCAAAGCGTTCAGGGATAAGCACTTTATACATCAAAACACCTAAATCTCCATTTTCAGCCTCGCGTTCAATATATTTTGTATATCCTTTTCGTTCGTACATCTCTAAAAGCCAAGGGTGTTTCCGGCCAGAAGTGCCCAGTGTATATGCAGGCGCTTTATATGTCTGCCTAAGCAAGGTGTTTTCTACATAATCGAGCAGCTTATTTCCAATCCCTTGACCGGCTAAATCAGGAGCTGTCGCAAACCACCAAACAAATGGATAGCCTGAGACCGGCTCAGTGCTTTCCCAAGGAAAACGTATGGTGATGGTAGATATGAGCCGGCCGTCTCGTTCTAATACAACGGCAGCGGACTGTTTAATATTTTCTGTGACCATTTCAAGTGTGGCGTTCGTGGATGGCCAATCGATGCCCATTTCACCAAGCGGTTTAAATGCACTGGACAGCAATTCTAAAAAAGCTGGTGCATCTTCTTCGGTAGCGATGCGAAAAATATCTCGACTCATGACAAACCTCCATTCAAAATGTAATGTCAGATTAACGCTTTTCTTAAAGTCTCGATATCTGGATTCAGCAATGCTTGATACACGTGGGAATCATGGCTGATCTCAACTACAGGCACATAGCGGACACCGTATTTTGCTTCTAAAATGTTTCTGTAATCGTCATGCTCTGTGACATCAATCGTTGAAAAAGGAATCTGCTGTTCGTTGAAGTAGGATTGAATGTCCTTGCAATAACTGCATCCATTTTTGCTCCATAAAATGATTTTTTGACTATTTGACATTAGACGTTCACCTCTTGATTGATTGGTTTTTGGTTTGTTTGTTCTTGATCAAGTGCTTCTTTTAATAAAGTAATAGACGTGATCCTTTTATCAATATCTACGATCGGCGACAGCACGATGAATTCATTGATATCGTAAGACTCGGATAGCTCAGTCAGCCTGTGATGAACGGTTTCTTTTGTGCCGGCGGTGTAGCCTGTTTTTTGTACGTGAATGTTGTAGTGTTCCTTCTCCGTTTCTTTCACCAGTTTTTCTGCATCCTCTAACGATGTGACATTCAGCTTTCTTCCATCGGAAAAGGAGACCTTTACTGTTTCCTTTTGTTTGATGTGCGAGAGTGCCTGTTCGTGATCTTCAGCTACAGAAACGGTGATGGCAAGAAGGAACTGCTGGCGGGTGCCCGCTTTCTGATATGTTTGGAAGGTCTCTCTTGCTTCTTTTAATAAGGCTTCATCTCCATTAATAAAGAAGGCAAACACAAAGGAGATACCAAGTTTTGCTGCGAATTCAGCACTCTCCGTACTTCCCCCTAAAAGGAAGATGTCAGGTGATATGCGCGGGATGGGCTGAGCATTCAAGTCATTTGTGTGTTCCGTTAGATAGGTGTTGAGATCCACTAATTTTTGAGAAAAATCCTTCCGTGATGCCTGATAATCTTCCTGAAGAGCTTGTGTCGATAGGTTCAGTCCTCCCGGTGCTTTCCCAACACCTAAATCGACCCTTCCAGGCGCTAATGATGCCAGGACGTGAAATGTTTCAGCCACCTTAAACGGACTGTAATGCTGAAGCATCACACCGCCAGATCCAATGCGTATGTTGTTTGTTTTTGCTAAGAGATAGCCGGCAAGAGCTTCAGGGGAAGAACCTGCTACTTGAGGGTTATTGTGATGTTCAGACACCCAAAACCTGTGATAGCCAAGCTGATCCGCTGCTTCAGCCAATCTGACAGTATGCTGAATGCCCGTCTCTGCGTTCTCGTTTTCACCGACAAGGCTTTGATCAAGAATACTAAGGGTGAACGACATTGGCTGTTCCTCCTATCAGACTTTGATATTGAGATAATGCGAGGTTTAACCTGTTTATGGCATCTGAATCAAGTAAATAATCACCTGATTCCTGCTTTGTGACCTGCTGATCCACGACATACACGCCAGATTGAACAACCGTTGCACCAAGTTGATGAATAATCGGTTTAAGAGCATATTCAATGACGAGCAGGTGACCGTAGGTTCCTCCTAAAACGAACGGAAGGACGGGTTTTCCTTGCAACGCTTTCTGTGGAAGTAAATCTAAAAACGTTTTTAAAATACCGGAAAATGACGCTTTGTAGACAGGCGTTAACACAATGACACCGTCACTCTCATTCACAAGTTCAATGGCCTTGACAATTTCTTCGTTTGAAAAGTCCGCACGTATTAGTGCGCTGCTAGGCAGCTGGTGAACTTGAATGATATGTACATCGATTCCATTGATCGTTAAATGCTGCTGAACATGCTGCAGTACACCGGTTAATCGAGATTGGACGGAATGTCCGCCTGCTATAATCGTTACTTTCGTCAATTTGTCTCCTCCATTTCACATAATTCCTTCTAAACAACTTGGAATAGTTGATAATATAAATTATAATAAGGCAAACCAATTGAAAAGTATAATTAGTAATCATAAATACACGATTCAGTTATTTAAAATATAGAGAAAAGAGGGGTTTTTATGGAGATTCGTGCGATCCGCACCTTTGCCACCATCGTGAAATATGGGAATTTTTTAAAAGCAGCAGAAGCACTGAATTATTCTCAGCCAACCATTACCTTGCACATCAAGCATTTAGAAGAGGAGATTGGAGAGAAGCTTCTAGAGAGAGGTAAGACCTTAAAGTTAACAGCATCAGGACAGCTTTTTTATGAAAGAGCCAATTCTTTACTCAATGAATATGAGAAACTGACGAAAACGCTCCAAGATTTAGAAGTGGGCATTGCGGGATTAATTCGCATCGGTGTTTCTGAGCCTACTGCCAGTTTAGAGTTCCCGGCGCTCCTTGCAGAATTCAAGGAAAGGTTTCCGAATGTAGAATTTTCTGTGCAAGTAGCAGATGCGAATACATTGAGTTCCTTGCTTTCCCATGATGAGATTGATTTTGCGATTTGCGGCGCACCAGAAGCTTCGATGGAAAATAGCTATAAGCCGCTTTTTCAAGATGATATCGTCCTGCTGGTCCCGTCTTCCCATCGATTGGCGGAAAAAGAGGCAGTGGAGGTAACTGATTTAGAAAATGAGACTATACTATTCACACCTCACAATTGCCCCATTCGCATTCAAATTGAACAACAAATCGTCGATGGCATTGGGACAAATTATAAGAAATTAGAGATTACTAGTAGCATGTCCCATAAACATTATGTTCAGGCGGGCTTAGGAGTTTCTCTGTTTACACGAACGGCTCATTCTTTTACACTCCCCGGTACGAAGGTATTAGAAATAAAGGGCATTCAAGTTTCCCCGCCAGTTGGTCTATTGAGGAAAACAAATGATACGCCTGGTAGAGCTGTGCTCCAGTTCATTGATCTCATTGAAAGTCGATTGCACCAACCATCATAAAAAGAGGGGTTAGCCCATATGCTAGCCCCTCTTTCAAGTTTATTTCACTGTTTGTTTCAGAAATTGATTCTTCTTAATGGGCAGGCCTAAGTTTTCGCGAAGGGTATGAGCTGGATAATTTGGATCGTAATATCCTCTTTCGACTAATATCGGAATGACGTGTTCCGTCCATTCGGATAAACCACTAGCTAAAATCGGAGCGCCAAAAATAAATCCATCTGCGGCATCCTCTTCGATCCATTGAATTAATTTGTCAGCTACTTGTTCATAAGTGCCGAAAAAGGCACTTTTAGGCGTGGTCACTTGTAAAGCGACTTCTCTTAAGGTCAGGTTTTGTTCTTTGGCCATTTTCTTAATGGAATCTGTTGTGGATTGGAAGCTGTTTGACCCAGCGTCACCTATATCCGGAAAAGGTCCATCAAGCGGGAATTGACTGAAGTCCAAGTGGTCAAAGAATCGGCCCAGATAATGCAGAGCTTCTTCAATAGAGACTAGATGTTTAATGGCTTCATATTTTTCTTCTGCTTCTTCGACTGTTTTCCCTGTAATCGGGTGGATGCCAGGGAATATTTTAATATCAGATGGTTTTCGACCAAACGCCTCGGCTCTATTTTTCACGTCGCGGTAATAGGCTTTTGCCTTTTCGAGTGAATCGGCATTTGTAAATACAGCGTCTGCTTCTTTTGCGGCTAGATCTTTTCCAGCCTCTGAAGCGCCTGCCTGGAAAATCACGGGCTGCCCTTGTTCAGAGCGTTCAATATTTAAAGGACCTTTGACAGAAAAGTGTTTTCCATGATGGTTTAAAGTGTGCAATTTATCTCGATCGAAGAAAACCCCCGTTGAACGATCCCTTACAAAAGCATCTTCTTCCCATGAGCTCCAAAGCCCGTTCACTACATGTAAGTACTCTTCTGCAATTTCATATCGAAGTGAGTGGCTTGGGTGCGAACGGATGATGTGATTTTCAGCAGAGCCCTCTAATGGGGAAGTCACAACATTCCAGCCTGCCCGGCCTTTACTTAATTTGTCCAAGGAAGCAAATTGTCTGGCAATGGTAAAGGGCTCACTGTATGAAGTGGATACAGTACCCACAAGTCCAATCTGTTTGGTGACTGTGGCAAGCGCAGATAAGATGGTTAATGGTTCAAATCGATTCAAGAAATGAGGAATTGAATGTTCGTGGATATATAAACCATCTGCAACAAAAACAAAACGGAAACCCGCTGATTCTGCCTTTTTTGTCATCGCTTGATAATAATCAATGTTAACACTTGCATCTGCTGGAACCGATTCATCCTTCCATGCATTCATGTGACCCCCTGGGCCATGTAACATTAATCCAAATTGTATGTGCTTTTTTCCAGTCATGCCGATCGTCCCTTCTGTTTGAGGTAGCAATGTTTTATGTTCTTCATCATAAGGCAGAACCGCAGAGAAGTATAATTGGTATCAGTAAAGTGTGACTTTATCTTTTCTAATATCATTTTTTTTCTTTCAGATGTGTCGTTAGGTCCATGATATGATTTCTTAAAAACATGGATGTTTACGAAGTAAATGACCCGTACCAAAAGCGCTATTTTTCGATGAAATGTGTGTCAAAATATCTGAAAAATTAGTGAAAATGACGTAATTCGACTTTTTTCTGTGCATCTAATTCCCTGTTTTTGACTGAAGAGAAGGAAAATGGTGAATTTTCAGTGAATATATAACTTTGTGAAAAACAAAGGAGGGATAGGAATGAAAAAGCGTTCAGTCTTTTTGTCATTTTTATTGGTAGGTAGTTTGTTACCGGGAGTAAGTTCAGCTTCAGCACCAGTAGCGAGTGCTGGTCATGGGCATGATCATGGTCATGCGCCGTTCGAAACCCATATTGGTGAGGGGTTGCCAAAAGCAAACAGTTTTAAAGATTTGACGGCAGCACCTCCAATTGAACGAGATGTGACAACAAAGGTATTAGATGAGTCTGGTAAGCAGGTAGGCTCAAGAACCTTTAAAGCCAATACAGGAGATTCAATTTCAACAAAAGCAAGTACAGGCAGTCAGAAGGTCACTGTCTATGCGGTTGCTGATGCGCAGTATCGTGCGAAATATAGTGACTGGCAAACACGGATTGTCAACATCATCGAACAAGCAGATGTCACGTTTAACCGTGATCATGATGTGGACTTTGTCGTACAAGCAGTAGGATCTTGGACGTCTTCGGGATCAAATTCATCACAAATTCTTTCCAACCTTGCGCGCAGCTTTGATGGCAGAGGATACGACTTTGTCACTGGATTTACAGACAATCAAACTTTGATGCTGGCGGAATCGCTTATGTCTACAATAGTGCACCAAGCGGAAGTGCATTCGCCGTGAACCTTGACCAAGGAACAGCGAATACAGCAAAAGCGGCTACACATGAATACGGCCATAACTTTGGCTTACCGCATGACCCTCAAGGAAGCGGCATTGTCTGCTTAATGAATTATGATTATTCCTACACAGTTGACTACTTTGATGCGGCTCATAAAAATCAAGTGAACCGTAATAAAGCTTGGTACAGATAAGAAAGAAGACAAAAGGACAAACACCATATGGGTTTGTCCTTTTTTATATGCTTACAGGTCGCTCATTCGCTTTCCTGCTACGGCATAGTGTTCTTTTTTCATTTCTTCAATAATAACAGAGACTTTTTCTGCACCTGCGCCTGTTGTTTCAACAACAGCATCAGTGACTTTCTCCACAAGCGCTCTTTTTTGCTCGTCTGTTCTTCCTTCAAGCATTTGTACGGTGACAATCGGCATGGCGAAAACCTCCTTTTTCCTTTAATGCTACGCTTCCCTTTAGTTTAAGGGACTTCTTATAGTATACTGAATGAAGTAAATCATTGTATAGAAAGAAAGAGGGATTCATGCCTTTGAACCAATTTCTTGTTTATCCATTAGAACTTATTCCATATGTCGCCATTACGCTTGTTGTTGCATTTACGATGCACGAGCTGGCACATGCATATGTTGCGTACCGTTTCGGAGACCCGACGGCTAAGAATCAAGGGAGACTGACGTTAAATCCACTGAAGCATCTCGATATTTTCGGGACGATTTTGATCTTTGTGGCCGGGTTTGGCTGGGCGAGACCTGTACCAGTGAATCGTTACCATTTTAAAAAACCGCGTTTAGCAGGGATTTGTGTCTCTATTGCTGGACCATTAAGTAACTTAGTGCTGGCGTTTTTGGGCTTTCTTGTGTATGTGCTTCTTCAGAAGTTTGGCGGGGAATGGATCATGCGTTTTGAGCCGGGAGTCGATTATTTCTTCCAGATCTTTATTAACTTAAACGTCATCTTGTTCCTATTTAACTTATTGCCGCTTCCGCCGCTTGATGGATATCGTATCATTGAGGACGTCGTCAGTCCTAGTATTCGTGCGAAAATGACGCAATTTGAACAATATGGGATCATTATTTTTCTCATATTCGTGATCACACCGCTGGGTCAGTTTGTGTTTGGTCCATTGATCGGAATGCGGGATCAAATCATATACTGGTTTAATCTTATTTTGAAGCCGCTGCTTTAGGAGGTTTAATGAATGGAAGGTAAAAAGAAGAAACCAATTGGTTTTAACATCATTAAAAAAACAGATGCAACCGACGGACATGGAGGCTTTGGGGCAGGTGCACTCAGCCTTGATAATATCTCGCCAGTCATCATTGATGTAGAGGAAAAGGAAGCTGTCATTGATATTGGTGCCATGCATGCAAGAAGTGCCGTCGAAAAAGGAATTAAATTTTTGAAAACAAAAGAAGAGGTACCGAACGGAAAGCCTTATTGGCTCGTATGGGTGACGATTGACCGCAGAGAAGAAGGGCCTTATTATGCAGGTGTGACGGCTTGTGAAATGACCGTTGACCGTTCGATTCGCCGCGGGTATAAGTCACTTCCAGAGCATGTGAATTTAATGGATAAATCGATGAAGCGAAAAATCGTCGTGAGTCATATGGATGACGTATCCAAAAAGGTGCTGGCTGATTTCTTAAAGGGTCATAATGAAGCACTATGGGACGCATCGACAGATGAATTAAAAGAAGGATTGGCTGTCCCTGAATAATTGTGAAATTTTTGTGAAGAATGGCGGATCACTACCAAATCCATCCGTTTTTTGAGTAAACTGGTGTTAAAGCTAGGACATGGAGAATCCCGAGATGCAGATCTCGGGGTTTTTCATGTCTTTTTTTAACGTTTCAGCCACTTTTCCCACCATTTCTTTGGCTTTTGATCTTGAACTGGTTCCTGCTCAGAGGCTTTGTCCTCAGCACCATAGCAGACACCTGTCGGCTCTGTTCCTTCTATAAAATAGGTGAATACCTTTGATTCACAGCCTGGTCCTGCGAGATCGCCAGTTTTTGGATTGATATATATCCCTTTGACACCGTCAGGCGGCATGAAGGAGGAGGCTGGCTGCTTCGAGAGGGCTGATTCCATAAAGGAAGCCCATATTTTTTTCGCATAGGCCGTTTCTTCGACTGAGTCAATGGTGCGGCCTTTATCATAGCCAGTCCATACACCTGTGACGAGCTGGGGAGAGAAGCCGATCATCCAGCTGTCGGCTCCTGTTGTCCCGGATTTTCCTCCGTATGTTCGTGTAAGGTCCTTTATTATGGTGCGGCCAGTGACACTCGTATAGCCGTTTAATTGATCGTTGAACATTCCTGACATCATATCGGTGGTGACAAAGGCTGCTTTTTCATCGAGGATTTGTTCTCGTTTTTGTTTCTCTTCAAAAAGCACATTGCCTTTTGCGTCGGTTACTTTCGTAATAAAGGTTGGTTTGACGCGTTTTCCGCCATTGACGAGCATGGCGTAAGCGTTGGTCATTTCAATGGGTTTCACAGGAGACGTGCCTAGAGCAAGAGATGGTACTTGATCTAGTTTCTCCTTGATTCCAAATGTCTTGCCAGCACGTACAAGCTGCTCCATTCCTAAAAATAGATGGGTCTTTACAGCGTAAATATTATCAGACAGCGCTAAAGCTTGTAGCATTGTAATGCCGTCATTGGCGTAATAGCCGTGATAATTGCTTGGTGAATAAGCCGCACCGCTGCCTTGATCATCCAGTTCAAACACCGTTTCCTCACTGCGCATGACGGTTGCGGGTGTAAACCCGTTTTGCAAGGCAATGTAATAAAGAAGGGGTTTCATGGTTGAACCGGGCTGCCTTTTTGCTTGTGTCACCCGGTTGAATGGACTTTTCTCATAATCTCTCCCACCTATGAGGGCAAGTACATGGCCTGTTTGAGGATGGATGGCGGCAAAGCCAATTTGGATATCTGATTTGGAATCCATCGTGTTTTTTAACGTCTTTTCTGCGATTTTCTGTAATTTTGGATTAAGGGTCGTTTGGATATGAAGTCCATAGGTTTCGATCTGTTCCTCTGTTAACCCCAAGCTTTGTTTCAACTCTCGAATCACATCGTCATAAAAATATGGGGCTTGCTTTGCTTGCAGCTGCTTCTTCTGCAAAGGGCGATAGGACAGCTTTTCTTTCGCAGCGTCATTGGCTGCTTTTTTCGTAATCATGCCATCCTCTTGCATTTGTCTCAAAATCATATTCTTTCTTGCGCCGGCTTTCTCCTCATTCACATAAGGGGAATAGAGAGAAGGCCCCTTTGGGATACCGGCAAGAAGGGCAGATTCAGCGAGGGTTAAGTTCTTTGCTTTTTTCCCGAAATACAGACGTGACGCTGCTTCCACACCGTACGCTCCGTGACCATAATAAATGGTGTTCAAGTATCCTTCTAAAATCTCATCTTTTGTATAGTTTTGCTCTAAACGAATCGTGTAAAAGGCTTCATTCCACTTCCGCTTCCACGTTTTATCATGATCTAAATACAGATTTCGTGCATACTGCTGGGTGATCGTGCTGGCACCTTGTACCTTAGCCATGGCACGAATATCGGCCACCGCAGCACCTGCCATGCGTTTCACATCAAAGCCATGATGCTCATAAAAGGTTTTATCCTCAACAGCCACAACAGCCTGTCTCATATGAGGAGACATATCCTTTAATGGCACCCAATATCTCTTTTCTCCAAAACTGGATTCTCCAAGCTTTGACCCATCAGCTGCATAAATGGTCGTGGATTGGGGAACTTGAACAGAAGGGGCACCTTGCCATTTAGCTATTAATAGAATCGTCAAAAAGACAGTGCCTGCAAATAGAAAAGCGAGCAAGCCGATAAAAAAACAGGCTCGAATCGTTTTCACGGTCATGCGGATTTTTTTATTACTCATGATTGTGTCCATGCAAAGCCCCCATTTTGACGGTTTTTTATCAGTATGGAACAAAGAAAACCGTTTTAAACAAACGATTGCAGGAGCGCTTTAAAAAATGAAGAGAACTCATGCGGTTCTTTACAATTTGATATGAATCCACTATACTTTTTTCTTGGACAATCGATATAGTCAAAGCCGATAAAAGGCGCTAACAATAGATGTTTGTTTATTATTGGATGAGAGGAAGATGAACAATGAGCGAACTTTGGTATACAGAGAAGCAAACGAAGAATTTTGGTATTACATTGAAGGTGAACAAAACCCTTCACACAGAACAAACAGACTTTCAGCATTTAGAAATGGTGGAAACAGAAGAGTTTGGCAATATGCTGTTTTTAGACGGCATGGTGATGACATCTGAGAAAGATGAGTTTGTATACCACGAAATGGTGGCTCATGTTCCTCTTTTCACTCATCCAAACCCGGAAAATGTTCTTGTCGTAGGTGGAGGAGACGGCGGTGTTATTCGTGAGATTCTCAAACACCCAAGTGTGAAAAAAGCGACACTTGTTGATATTGACGGAAAGGTCATCGAATACTCGAAAAAATTCCTTCCTTCTATTGCTGGGAAATTAGACGATCCTCGTGTAGATGTCAAAGTCGGAGACGGTTTTATGCACATTGCTGAAGCTGACAACGAGTATGATGTGATCATGGTGGACTCAACTGAGCCAGTTGGACCAGCTGTGAACCTATTCTCTAAAGGATTTTACGCAGGAATCTCAAAGGCACTCAAAGAAGACGGTATTTTCGTTGCACAAACGGACAACCCTTGGTTCACACCTGAGCTGATTACAAATGTACAGCGTGATGTAAAAGAAATTTTCCCAATTACGAAGCTTTACACAGCGAATATTCCAACGTATCCAAGCGGTCTTTGGACATTCACCATCGGTTCTAAAAAATATGATCCACTTGCTGTAGAAGACAGCCGTTTCTTTGATATTGATACGAAATATTACACAAAAGAATTGCACAAAGCGGCATTCGTTCTGCCGAAGTTTGTGAGCGACTTAATCAAATAAATCGAGCGAAATGGAAATGCGCAAATGACGGTTTGCGCATTTTTTGAAGCGTAAAAGGAGGAATCTTGCATGAGATTCGACGAGGCTTATTCAGGAAAAGTGTTTATTGGAAGTCATCCGACATGGGAAGATGCAAAGGTCATTTTATACGGCATGCCGATGGACTGGACAGTCAGCTACCGCCCAGGTTCACGTTTCGGTCCGAACCGCATTCGTGAAGTATCGATCGGTTTAGAGGAATACAGCCCTTATTTAGATCGTGAGCTTCACGAGGTGCCATTCTTCGATGCGGGTGACATTCCACTTCCTTTTGGGAATGCACAAAAGAGCTTAGATTTAATTGAAGAGTATGTCGACAGCATTTTAGAAAAAGGGAAGTTTCCATTAGGAATGGGCGGCGAGCATCTTGTGTCTTGGCCGGTTTTCCGTGCGATGTATAAGAAATACCCTGATTTGGCCATCATCCATATGGACGCACATACAGATCTTCGTGAGGAATATGAGGGTGAGCCACTTTCACATTCAACACCGATCCGTAAAGTTGCAGGACTTATTGGAGCTGAAAATGTATTCTCTTTCGGCATCCGTTCTGGAATGAAAGAAGAATTTGAATGGGCAAAAGAAGCGGGTATGCACATTTCTAAATTTGAAGTGCTGGAGCCATTGAAGCAAGTATTGCCAAAGCTAAAAGGGCGTCCAGTATATGTGACGATCGATATTGATGTACTTGACCCAGCCCATGCACCTGGTACTGGAACGGTAGATGCTGGCGGTATTACATCAAAAGAGCTGCTTGCATCCATTCATGCGATTGCAGGATCTGACGTCCAAGTAGTCGGGGCAGACCTAGTCGAGGTAGCACCTGTATATGATCATTCTGACCAAACAGCGAATACAGCGAGTAAGCTTTTACGCGAAATGCTGCTTGGATTTGTGAAATAATCAGTTGATAGAGGAGCTTGTCATCTCATGTGGACAAGCTCTTTTTTTACATTGATCAAACATAAAGGAGGCAGCTCATGTTTTCTTCAATATTGATGGTGTCCCTCGCTTTTTGCGTATTAGCTTCAGGCTTTCTCACACTGAAACGAGAGCTCGCAGCCGATCCA
>NZ_LKCP01000095.1:0-40978 GCF_001518755.1 Bacillus sp. AM 13(2015)
CGCAGTGATTTTGCCCATATTTTGAAGAATACGAAGCAAAAGCTGAAACCAGGTGAAAACATTCAAGATGTATATTGGCAGGAACTCCGTTTGTACCCGCGTTTTCTGTCCCATATACCATCAACAAAAAAGGTGAGCCTGCCTTTTTAGAAAAAAAGACGTCATAAACAAGAATGAACCTTTTTCCTCTGCATATAAATGAGGAGAAAGGTTTTTTTATGGCTAAACATACTCTCAAAACAAAAAGGTGTCATATTCAAATAGGACAACGTCATACACATATATTGTCCAGACACCTTTCAAGCACAGTTTGATTGAAGAATAGAGTATTTAATTTGAAAACGAGGATAGCAAGTCCGGGAGGGGATCACTTGGAAAAAGTCGATATTTTCAAGGATATCGCTGAACGAACAGGAGGCGATATATATTTAGGAGTCGTTGGCGCTGTTCGTACAGGGAAATCTACGTTTATTAAAAAGTTTATGGAGCTCGTGGTGCTCCCGAATATCAATAATGAGGCAGATCGTGCAAGAGCACAGGATGAATTGCCGCAAAGCGCAGCAGGAAAAACCATTATGACCACAGAGCCAAAATTTGTACCGAATCAAGCAGCATCTATTCACGTGAGTGACGGTCTTGATGTCAATATCAGGCTTGTCGATTGTGTGGGATACACTGTCCCTGGTGCGCGCGGGTATGAAGATGAAAATGGCCCAAGAATGATCAATACGCCGTGGTATGAAGAGCCAATCCCGTTTCATGAAGCAGCAGAAATTGGTACACGCAAGGTCATTCAAGAGCATTCAACAATAGGTGTAGTGATTACAACAGATGGGTCCATTGGAGAAATCCCAAGACATGATTATATTGAATCTGAAGAACGAGTGATTGATGAACTCAAAGAGGTTGGAAAGCCATTTATTATGGTCATCAACTCAGTGAGGCCATATCATCCTGAAACAGAAGCGCTCCGGCAGGAACTTAGCCAAAAGTATGATATTCCAGTACTCGCCATGAGCGTAGAAAGTATGAGAGAGCAAGACGTACTCAGTGTACTTCGTGAAGCATTATATGAATTCCCAGTTCTAGAGGTGAATGTGAACCTGCCAAGCTGGGTGATGGTGCTGAAAGAAGATCACTGGCTGAGAGAGAGCTACCAGGATTCAGTGAAGGAAACCGTAAAGGATATTAAAAGATTAAGAGATGTGGACCGTGTCGTTGGTCAATTCAGTGAATTTGATTTTATTGAAAGAGCGGGTTTAGCAGGAATTGAAATGGGTCAAGGGATTGCTGAGATTGACCTATATGCGCCAGATGATCTATATGATCATATTTTAAAAGAAGTCGTTGGTGTAGAAATTAGAGGGAAAGACCATCTACTTGAGCTCATGCAAGATTTTGCTCATGCTAAGACAGAATATGATCAAGTGTCAGACGCATTAAAAATGGTGAAGCAGACTGGTTACGGGATTGCAGCGCCAGCGTTGTCAGATATGAGTTTAGATGAGCCAGAAATCATTAGGCAGGGATCAAGATTCGGCGTAAGGTTAAAAGCGGTAGCGCCATCTATTCACATGATCAAAGTAGATGTAGAGAGCGAATTTGCACCGATTATCGGAACAGAAAAACAAAGTGAAGAGCTCGTCCGCTACTTAATGCAAGACTTTGAAGATGATCCACTTTCGATCTGGAATTCAGATATATTTGGCCGCTCTCTCAGCTCCCTTGTCAGAGAAGGTATTCAAGCAAAGCTGTCTCTCATGCCGGAAAACGCAAGATATAAGCTGAAGGAAACACTTGAAAGAATCATCAACGAAGGTTCAGGCGGTTTGATTGCGATTATTTTATAGCAAGTGAGACCTCTCATTGATAGGGGTCTTTTTTTGCGTATTGAATGAGTCATAAAAAGACAATTGTATAAAGATTAGTCAGATTCAGGTTGAAATTAGGAATATTCGTTCGCAAAAGTGCCCTTAATCCTTGACGAATAAGGATTCTACCCTTTAAAATGCTTGATATGGTATTTCATATGTGTTAATCTACTTACAGAAAATCTTCACTTTGTTGGACAAACATTCCTTCAAAGAGATGTTTTCTAATGAAAAGCCATGTATAACGCTTTCTAGGACGCTCTTTTTTTCTAAAAAAGGGTATAGAAAGAAGATGAATTGTGAAGAAATGATAACAATCTATTGAATGCATATTTTTGGGAGGAGGTGAAAGGCATGAACAAGACAGAACTTATTAACGCGGTTGCTGAAGCAAGCGAGTTATCTAAAAAAGACGCGACAAAAGCAGTTGATTCTGTTTTTGATACAATTTTAGATGCACTTAAAAATGGTGACAAAATCCAACTTATTGGTTTTGGTAACTTTGAAGTACGTGAGCGTTCAGCTCGTAAAGGACGTAACCCACAAACTGGTGCAGAGATCGAAATCCCTGCAAGCAAAGTACCTGCTTTCAAACCAGGTAAAGCACTTAAAGACGCGGTGGCAGGTAAATAATCGTTATGTGTAATGATCCTGTTGAAGGAGTTATACATATACAGTTTCACACTGGTCTAGAAAAGCCCCTTTCATAAGGGGCTTTTCCTTTTGAATCAAAAGGTTCGTTTAGAACGCTCTCCTTTGCTTTTAGGATCTGAAGTGTGCTAGAATCTGAATGAAATGTAATCGCCTTTGGAGGATATAATACATGAGTGAAATAAATAAAGAATTAATCGAACACGCAGTACGCGATATATTAAAAGCAATCGGAGAAGATCCAGATCGTGAAGGACTTCTCGATACCCCAAAACGAGTCGCAAAAATGTATGAAGAAGTGTTTTCAGGATTAAATGAAGATCCAAAAGAACATTTTAAAACCATTTTTGGCGAAGACCACGAAGAACTCGTCCTTGTAAAAGATATTGCTTTCCATTCAATGTGTGAACACCACCTCGTGCCTTTCTACGGGAAAGCCCACGTTGCTTATATTCCGCGCGGCGGAAAAGTAACGGGACTTAGCAAGCTGGCAAGAGCAGTCGAAGCCGTGGCAAAACGCCCGCAGCTTCAGGAACGCATTACATCAACCATTGCAGATAGTATGGTGGAAACACTTAATCCGCATGGCGTGATGATTGTCGTTGAAGCAGAGCATATGTGTATGACGATGCGCGGAGTGAAAAAGCCAGGCGCTAAAACAGTGACCTCAGCAGTACGCGGCACATTTGCAAATGATGCAGCCGCAAGAGCAGAAGTGCTTTCCTTTATTAAAAACGACTAATTCAATAGATGGACGGTGAACAAAATGAGTGAAAATAAAGCATCTGATTTTGTGGTGATTAAAGCCATTGATAATGGTGTAAATGTCATCGGCCTAACAAGAGGCTCTGATACAAGATTTCACCATTCCGAGAAGCTCGATAAAGGTGAAGTGATCATTGCACAATTTACTGAGCATACGTCAGCGATCAAAGTAAGAGGCGATGCTGTCATTCAAACAAGCTTCGGTGAAATTCAAAGCGAAGCAAAGAAATAAAGAACTTGTATGCACTTGATAGCATAAAAGTGAGAGCCGATATGGTATAATAAATCTCTATACAATGTGCAGGTCTACATATGAAACTGTAATTTTTGGGACAAGGGTGATATCTTTGCAAGACATCTACGGAATTTTATCTAATCTAAATATAAAATTAAATAAAAAGCTTTCTCATCCTTATTTGGCGAAGCATTTACGCGCGCCACTCATCGATGAAGATAAGCTCCTTCTTTTTCATGCAATGTTTGATGAAGCTCAAATTGATGCAGAGAAAAAAGAAAATTATATTTTAACGGCGATGCTTGTGCAAATTGCCCTTGATACCCATGACGAAGTCACAACTGCTGCAGCCATCAAGCAAGACGAATTTAAAAATCGTCAGCTGACCATCCTGGCAGGAGACTATTTCAGCGGTCTCTATTATTCTCTTCTCTCTGACATGAAAGACATTTATATGATCCGCACGCTCGCTACGGCGATCAAAGAGATCAATGAACATAAAATTAGACTGTATGACCGGTCCATTCAAGATGCAGCGCACTTTTACAAAAGTGTAGCTACAGTTGAATCTGCGCTTTTCCAAAGGATTTCTGAGCATTTTCAATTAACGCATTGGAATGAGATTGCAAGTCGTTTTCTTGTTTATAAACGTTTCATGAAACAAGCAGAAAATGACAAACATTTAAAACTTTTTTTGAACGATAGTTATACGGACGCCTATTCATGTTTTGACAACTTTGAGAATGAAGGCTATGAAAAGGCCAAACGGCCGATCAAGGAGCATCTTGTTTCATCTCCGGTCGTTCAAAAAGAGCTATTAAATCGCTTGGATCATATGAAAAATGAGCCTGCGTACCATCAGAAAGTGGAAGAAGGGTAAGTCATGCAGCAATCAAAAGAACAGCGAGTACACGGTGTATTTGAAAAAATTTATAAAAACTATGATCAAATGAACTCTGTCATCAGCTTTAAACAGCATAAAAAATGGCGTGATAAAACAATGAAGCTCATGAATGTGCAAAAAGGCTCTAAAGCATTAGATGTATGCTGCGGGACAGCCGATTGGACAATTGCGCTTGCAGATGCTGTTGGAGAAAAAGGCGAGGTCAAAGGCCTTGATTTCAGTAAAAACATGCTGAGTGTTGGAGAAACGAAGGTGAAAACTGGGGGCTACAAACAGATTGAATTGCTTCACGGCAATGCGATGGAGCTTCCTTTTGAGGACAACTCATTTGATTATGTCACCATCGGTTTTGGACTTCGAAACGTCCCTGATTATTTAACGGTGCTAAAGGAAATGACACGAGTAGTGAAGCCCGGCGGAATGGTTGTTTGTCTTGAGACATCACAGCCTGAGATGATCGGCTTTAAGCAGGGCTACTACATCTACTTCAAATACATTATGCCGCTCTTTGGAAAACTGTTTGCCAAAAGCTATCAGGAGTATTCATGGCTTCAAGAATCAGCCAAAACATTCCCTGGAATGAAAGAGCTGGCGGCTCTGTTTGAAGAGGCCGGGTTGTCTGATGTCTCGTATCATCCATTTACAGGCGGTGTAGCAGCAACACATATCGGAAAGAAGCTTTGAATAAACGATATTTGGGTGAAGATAATGAAACTAAAAGCAATGATCTCTTTTTTAAATCATGATATCGATATAATTGAAAAAGAGCTTGAACAAACAGTTCGCTCTGATTATGCATTATTAAGTGAAGCAGGTCTTCATTTGCTGCAAGCGGGCGGAAAACGAATCCGCCCCGTTTTTGTTCTCCTTTCAGGCATGTTTGGTGACTATGACATTAATAAAATAAAATATGTTGCCGTTGCTCTCGAGCTGATTCATATGGCATCACTCGTTCACGATGATGTGATTGATGATGCAGAGCTGAGAAGAGGCAAACCAACGATAAAGGCAAAATGGGATAACAGAATTGCCATGTACACAGGGGATTATATGTTTGCGAGATCACTTGAATACATGACAAAAATCAATCACCCAATGGCACATGAAATTTTGTCAAAAATGGTCGTTGAGCTCTGTCTTGGTGAAATAGAGCAAGTGAAAGATAAATACAATATGGAACAGAACCTGCGTACATATTTAAGAAGAATCAAACGAAAAACAGCCTTGCTTATTGCGGGCAGCTGTCAATTAGGCGCTATTGCAGCAGGTACAGATGAAAAAACACATAAAGCCCTCTATTGGTTTGGATACTATGTCGGCATGTCTTATCAGATCATTGATGATGTCCTTGATTTCACATCAACAGAAGAAGAGCTGGGCAAGCCTGTTGGAGGAGACCTTTTACAAGGAAATGTCACACTCCCAGTTTTATATGCACTGAAAAATCCGACACTAGAAGGTCAATTGAAGCTGATCAATAGTGAAACGACGGAGAAGCAGCTGAAGCCTGTCATTGAAAGCCTCAAACAAACAGATGCGATCGACCGCTCGATTCGAGTGAGTGAAATGTATTTGAAAAAAGCTTTTGAACAGCTCGACAAGCTTCCTCGAGGACGAGCGAGAACGTCACTCGCCTCCATTGCAAAATATATTGGGAAACGAAAATTCTAATCAACGCTACGTTGATTGGTTTTTTTGTGAAATTTTTTGTCAAAAATTGATTATTATAAAAAAAAATGATACGATCACTTTGTAACAATGTAAGCCTATACATACATAACGACGGGGTGGAAAACGTATATGGACAAAACATTTCTTATGGTCAAACCTGATGGTGTGGAAAGACAATTAATCGGTGACATTGTGTCAAGATTCGAAAAAAAGGGGCTTCAGCTTGTTGGTGCAAAACTAATGAGTATACCAAAGGAAGTAGCAGAAACACATTACGGAGAGCATAAAGAAAAACCATTTTTCGGAGAATTGGTTGACTTTATTACGTCAGGACCTGTATTTGCAATGGTATGGCAAGGTGAACAGGTAGTAGACGTAACAAGACAAATTATCGGCAAAACAAATCCAAAGGAAGCGCTTCCAGGAACAATAAGAGGAGACTATGGATTGACTGTTGGGAAAAACATTATTCATGGGTCAGACTCACCAGAAAGTGCTGAAAGAGAAATTAACTTATTCTTCAAACAAGAAGAACTCACAAGCTGGGATCAAACCATCTCAAGCTGGATTTATTAATGTTCAAGCCAAGGTGTTCATTCAATGAACACTTTGGCTTTTTTTATATTGAACTTTCTACACGAAATTTCGTATGAGAAGATACAAATTTTCGATAAAAACAGCTATACTAGGACAAAGATAGATGAGACAGGAGAGGACATTGATGGATCCATATCAAGTATTTGTTGGAAAATGGAAAAAACTAACCGGGGTTGATCTGAATTTATATAAAGAAGCACAAATGAAACGAAGATTAACATCACTTTATGATAAAAAAGGATTTAAAGATTTTGAAGCATTCGCGGCCGCGCTTGAAAAGGACAGAGCACTATTAGATGAGACGATGGACCGCATGACGATTAATGTGTCAGAATTTTACCGAAACTATCAGCGCTGGGAAGTACTTGATCAAAAAATCCTGCCGCTGCTTTCGAAAAATGGCGGGACCTTAAAGATTTGGAGCGCAGCATGTTCGACAGGAGAAGAGCCATATACACTCTCTATGCTGCTGTCAAGTCATCCTCTAGTGAAAGACTTTCAAATTATTGCAACTGACATTGATGATAAGGTTTTGCAATCAGCTCAAAAAGGCAGATATCATGAACGCTCTCTGCAAGAGGTACCAGATCATATCAAGCAAAAATATTTCACAAAAGAAGATTCTTCATTTTACACTGTGAAAAATGAGGTTCGAAAGCATATTCAATTTAAGAAGCACAACCTTTTAGCTGATCCATATGAAAAACAGCTTGACCTTATCGTTTGCCGAAATGTACTGATTTATTTTACTGAAGAGGCGAAAGAAGAAATTTACTTGAAAATGAGCAGTAGTTTAAAACAAAATGGCGTATTATTTGTTGGTTCTACAGAGCAAATTTTTCACCCGGAAAAGTTTGGACTGACATCTGCTGATACTTTCTTTTATCAAAAGAAGGGTATGTAGCTGACTTTTTAGTAGCAAGTGTGTTATTATATTTTTACTTAAAAGCGTTAATGCGATGAAGGGAGATTAAGTCAATGAGGTACTTAACAGCAGGTGAATCACATGGTCCACAATTGACCACAATTATTGAAGGAGTTCCAGCAGGACTTTACATAGAGCAGGATGACATCAATTATGAATTGGCTAGAAGACAAAAAGGTCATGGCCGAGGAAGAAGAATGCAGATCGAAAAAGACCAGGCAAAAGTGTTAAGTGGCGTTCGCCACGGGAGAACATTAGGTTCGCCAATCGCTCTTGTTGTTGAAAATAACGACTGGAAGCACTGGACAAAGGTGATGGGAGCAGAGCCGATCACAGAAGAAGAAGAAAGTGAAATGAAGCGTCAAATCTCTCGTCCAAGACCAGGACATGCGGATTTAAATGGTGCGATTAAATACGGACACCGTGATATGAGAAACGTATTAGAGCGCTCGTCAGCGCGCGAGACAACTGTTCGCGTAGCAGCAGGCGCAGTTGCCAAACAAATCTTGGCGCATCTAGGGATTAAAGTAGCTGGCCACGTTCTTGAAATTGGCGGAGTGAAAGCAGCTCATACAGCATATGAGTCTATTGAAGATTTGCAAAAGGTAACAGAAGAATCACCTGTTCGCTGCTATGACAGTGAAGCAGGTCAGCAAATGATGGATGCAATTGATGAAGCGAAGAAAAACGGCGATTCAATTGGCGGAATTGTTGAAGTCATCGTTGAAGGGATGCCGGTTGGGGTTGGCAGCTATGTTCATTACGACCGTAAATTGGACAGCAAGCTTGCAGGCGCTGTACTTAGTATCAACGCTTTTAAAGGGGTTGAATTCGGTATTGGCTTCGAGGCAGCTTCTAAAAATGGCAGTGAGGTCCATGATGAAATCATCTGGGATGAAGAAAAGGGCTATACGAGAAAAACAAACCGCCTAGGTGGTCTTGAAGGCGGAATGTCAACTGGTATGCCAATTGTCGTAAGAGGGGTTATGAAACCAATCCCAACGCTTTATAAGCCGCTTCAAAGCGTTGACATTGAAACAAAAGAACCTTTCTCTGCAAGTATTGAACGCTCTGACAGCTGCGCTGTTCCTGCTGCAAGTGTTGTTGCAGAAGCAGTCGTGGCATGGGAAATTGCCAATGCAGTTGTGGAGCAGTTTGGCCTTGACCAAATCGACCGCATTAAAGAAAATGTTGAAAAAATGCGCCAGCTTCAGAGGGAATTTTAATGAAAACACTGGAAGTTAAGACGTCTTCAGCCACTTATCCTGTATTTATCGGTGATGGGATTAAATGCAATATCGTTGACTTGATAACTTCCACTGGGCATTCCTATACGAAGCTCTTAATCGTCACAGATGCAGCTGTTGATGCCATTTATGGTGATGAGATGGTTCGCTTACTTCAAGAGAAGTGGCCTGTGAACAAAGTGGTTGTGCCAAGCGGAGAGCAGTCAAAATCCTTTGCCGAATTTGAGCATATTCATACGAAAGCCATTCAATTTCAGCTTGATCGATCCTCCTGCATTATTGCGCTGGGAGGCGGTGTGATTGGAGATTTGGCTGGATTTGCTGCTGCCACTTATATGAGGGGCATTGACTTTATCCAAGTTCCGACGACGCTGCTGGCACATGACAGTGCAGTTGGCGGGAAAACAGGGATCAACCATCCGCTCGGTAAAAATTTAATCGGTGCGTTTCATCAGCCAAATGCTGTGATCTATGATACTAGTATGCTTGAGACTCTATCTCAAATTGAACGAAGATCAGGCTTTGCAGAAGTCATCAAACATGCATTGATTTCTAGTGAAGACTTTTTAGCAGAACTAATGTCCATTCGTTCTTTGTCGGATTTATCAAAGAGTGAGCTGGCACATATGCTGTATCAAGGCATTCAAGTCAAAGCGTCAATTGTTCAAGAAGATGAAAAAGAACAAGGTGTGCGTGCATTTTTGAATTTAGGCCATACACTGGGGCATGCCATTGAAGCAGAATACGGATACGGCGTCATCACGCATGGAGATGCCATTGCAATCGGCATGCAGTTTGCGCTGTATGTGAGCGAAAAGCAGCTGGGGCTCAGCCTTAATCGTTTGGAACTAAAAGAGTGGATGCAAGAGCTTGGATTCCCTGTACAAGTCACACCAGATATTTCAACGAAAACATTTGTTGACCGGATGATTGGTGATAAAAAAGCAAGAGGGGGCAGTGTTCAATTTGTTTTATTAAAACAGATTGGAGACGTCACTTTACAGTCTTTCACAAAAGATGAGCTGCACTACTGGCTCGAAGAATGGAAACGGGAGGAGGGATGTCTATGATGTTTCGCGGGATACGTGGGGCTACAACTGTGATAGAAGATACAGAAACTGAAGTGTTAAACAAAACGAAACAGCTGTTAGAAGCGATTATTTCAAGAAACCAAGTAGATCCAGAACGTGTCGTGCAGATCTTGATTTCAGCTACACAAGATATTCACTCCGTTTTTCCGGCAAAAGCACTTCGTCAGTTTGAAGGATGGACATATGTACCGGTTACTTGCATGCAGGAACTAGACATTGATGGCGGTTTAAAGCAATGTATTCGTGTCTTAATGACTGTCCAGACAGATACAAAGCAGGAAGACATACAGCATGTGTACTTGGAAGAAGCTGTGACGCTTCGCCCTGATTTACAGTTGACAAAAAACAAGGAATTATAATACGATATGAACAGCCGAAGTTTACACACAGGTGTAAACGGCATTGCAAGCTTAGAGAAGATGAGAATGAGACTAGGGTAGTTGAGATGAGTAGAGTTGAGCAGAGATACGATACTTCTATTTAATCATACTGCCTAAAAGAGAAACCCTCTTTTAGGCTTATTTCGTATACTCATACAAACCCTCTATATGTCCCCTCATTCTCCTTAATCCCATTTAAGGAGTGTGCTTATGAATTCCCAATCAAACCTGACCCAATTTTTAAAGGACAGTGAGTCCTACAAAACGATCCCAATTGTTGAAACCATTACAGTCGATACGCTCTCACCGATTCAAATTGTTGAAAAACTCAAACAAGATATTGTGTATTTGCTAGAAAGCAAAGATGAGTCTTCCAGCTGGTCGAGATATTCTTTCATTGGATTGAACCCGTTTTTAACCTTACATGATGACCAAAACAAATACATTGCACGTGACGCTGCGGGGCAGGAAGTCATGCAAAAGCAGGAGCTGAAAGAACTGCTAGATTGGATGAAAGAGCAATATCAAATCAAAGCGCCAAATATTGATATCCCATTTACAGGTGGGGCTGTTGGGTACTTAAGCTACGATCTGATTCCAAACATTGAACCTTCTGTCAGGCCTCATCGAAACGCATCGCTGGCAGATAATTGCACATTATTTGTCTGCCAAACGATGATCGCCTTTGATCATGAAACGAATCATGTTCATTTTATCCAGTACACCCAGCTAACCGGACATGAAGCAGAAGACGAAAAAATACGCGCTTACAGAGAAAATCAAAAACAGCTTGAACAGATGATACACAAGCTGCATTCAAAGACTGATATGAAAGAACTGATTTTATCAGGGAATATGAATGAGCCGCCATCCTTTGAACATGTGACGTCAACCTATGAAAAAGCGCAATTTTTAAAGGACGTAGAAAAGATCAAAGAATACATTCGAGCGGGTGACATTTTCCAAGGCGTCCTCTCACAGCGATTTGATATCCCTGTATCAGTGAGTTCATTTGAGTTATACCGCGTGCTTCGGATTGTGAATCCATCTCCATATATGTATTTTATGAAATTAAAAGATCGTGATTTAGTCGGCAGCTCGCCAGAACGATTAATCCATGCCAAAAACGGGCATCTAGAAATTCATCCTATTGCAGGCACAAGAAAACGAGGAAGAACAAGAGAAGAGGATGCTGAGCTAGCAAAAGAGCTGCTTGAAGATGAAAAGGAAAAAGCGGAGCATTACATGTTAGTGGATCTTGCCAGAAATGATGTAGGCCGCGTGGCAGAATACGGCAGTGTGTCCGTACCGACCTTTACAAAAGTAGTGAATTTTTCACATGTCATGCACATTATCTCCATTGTGACAGGAAAGCTAAAGCGGGATACACATCCAGTCGATGCGCTCATGTCCGCTTTCCCAGCAGGCACATTAACAGGTGCCCCGAAAATAAGAGCGATGCAATTATTAAATGAAATGGAGCCTGAGCCAAGGGAAACGTATGGCGGATGTATTGCCTATATTGGATTCGACGGTAATATCGACTCCTGTATTACCATTCGTACGATGAGCGTCAAAAATCAGACCGCTTCTATACAAGCAGGCGCCGGCATTGTGGCTGATTCTGTCCCAGAAAACGAGTGGGAAGAGACTTGTAACAAGGCAGGAGCACTTCTGAAAGCCATTCAGCTTGCGGAACATATTTTCTCAGAAAAGGAGAGTGTGCAGGATGAATCACCGACTATCAGCTCTTGTTAATGGAGGCTTTCTATCAGAAAATGAAGCAAATAAACTCATGCATGATATGATGAGCGGCTTTTTAACAGATGCTGAAGTCGCTGCAAGTCTTTCCATTTTAGCGCATAGAGGAGAAACCGCTGAAGAAATGACTGGCTTCGTGAAAGCCATGCGGCAAAATGCAGCACCAATGGAACGATCGCTTGATGTTGTTGATACTTGCGGCACGGGAGGCGATGGACTCTCAACCTTTAATATATCAACTGCCGCTGCGATTGTCGCTTCCGCTGCTGGAGCCAAAATCGCCAAACATGGAAATCGATCAGTTTCTTCTAAAAGCGGGAGTGCCGATGTACTAGAGTGTCTTGGGATTCACATTCAATCCACACCGGAAGAAACAAGAAGACAAATACAAGAGAAAAACATGGGCTTTTTATTTGCACCATTGTATCATTCATCTATGAAACAAGTAGCCACAGTCCGCAAGCAGCTCGGCTTCCGGACGGTATTTAATCTATTAGGTCCGCTTTGCCATCCAATGCAAGCCAAAAAGCAAATCATCGGCGTCTACTCAAAGGAAAAGGCAAAATTAATGGCAAAAGCCCTTGCGCCATTAGAGCCAGAACATGTGCTGTTTGTTTGCGGAGAAGATGGGCTTGATGAATTAACGATTACAGCAAATTCATATGTGATTGAACTCAAAAAAGATGTCATGACAGAATATACACTCAATCCAGAAGACTTTGGGCTGCAAAAAGGATATTTATCAGATATTCAGGTCCAATCACCGGAAGAGAGCGCCAAATTGATTCAGAATATATTGAATCATCAAACAGTAGGGGCGCCGCTTCATATTACAGCCCTGAATGCTGGAGCGGCTTTATATGTCGCAGGGAAGTCAGAAAACCTCATGGCCGGAACATTAAAAGCGATTGAAACGATTAAAAACGGCGCAGCCAAAGAACAATTGGCTCGTTTAAAACAAAAAACGAGAGAGGAAGAGATCTATGCTTAATCAAATCATTGCCCGCAAAAAAGAACATGTCCAAACATTGCAGTTACCAGTAGATGAACACTTTGAAAGACGATCATTTAAAGAAGCACTCATGAATCCTCATCGCTCAATTGGTCTAATTGCTGAGGTGAAAAAGGCGTCTCCTTCCAAAGGAATCATTCAACCAAATTTTGATCCTTTACAAACAGCAAAAGCTTACGAAAAATCCAACGCTGATTGCTTATCTGTTTTAACGGATGAACCATTCTTTCAAGGAAAAAATGAATACTTATCCCTCATTAAAAAACACGTAGATCGTCCAATTTTAAGAAAAGATTTCATCATTGACTCCATACAGGTAGAAGAGTCAAGACGTATAGGAGCAGATGCCATTTTATTAATTGGAGAAGTACTTGAGCCGCAAAAGCTGCACGAGCTCTATGCTGAAGCGAAAGAGAATGGACTTGACGTCCTTGTCGAAGTACATGCAGCAGATACACTGGAAAATATTTTAAAGTTGTTCACTCCTGAAATCATTGGAGTGAACAACCGGAATTTAAATACATTTACAACAACAGTTGAACAAACAAAAGAGATTGCCCCCCTCGTTCCAAAAGAGGTCTTACTAGTGAGTGAGAGCGGGATTCAAACATTTGATGATCTAACCTTTGTGAAGAATCATGGAGCGGGTGCAATCCTTGTAGGAGAATCATTAATGAGAGAACAATCACAAGAAAAAGCCGTTCAGACATTGTTTGGAGAATGAACAGGATGAAGCCTTATGTAAAATATTGCGGGGCAGTATCACAAGAAGATGTGGAATGTATTGCGCAATCTCACGCAGATGCCATCGGATTTATTTTTGCTCCAAGTAAAAGACAAGTCCAACCAGATCAAGTGAAACAATGGCTCACCCAAACAAAGTGTGAGAAAAAGATTGCCGGTGTATTTGTAAATGAAAAGATTCAAAGAGTGCGCGAGATCACAAAACAGATACCTTTAGATATCGTACAGCTTCATGGAGATGAAACGCAGGATGACGTAAAAGAAATCAAACAACAAACAGGGGCTGTCGTTTGGAAAGTGTTCCATCACGAGCCTGATGTAACAAGAACGCTTGAAAAAATGACGGCATTTGCGCCTGTTATCGATGGCTTCCTTATTGATGCGAAAGTAAAAGGGATGAGAGGCGGCTCTGGAACAGCTTTTGCTTGGGAGGCAGTGCCTCTATACGTTAAACATGCAAAACGGCTGGGGAAGACTTGCGTAATTGCAGGCGGCATCACACCAGAAACGATAGCAGATCTGCTCGCCTATGGTCCAGAAGCGATCGATCTTTCAAGCGGAATAGAAGAAAACGGAAAGAAAAGCAGCGCTAAGATCGAAGCGCTCGAAGAAAGGATGTTAAATGATGTACGCATATCCAAATGAGATTGGCAGATACGGAGAATTCGGAGGGAAATTTGTGCCGGAAACGCTCATGCAGCCACTTGCAGAAATTGAACAGGCATTTCGTGAATTAAAAGAAGATCCTGCTTTTCAAGCAGAATATGTATCACTACTTCGAAACTATTCAGGCAGACCAACTGCGCTTACATATGCTGACCAAATATCAGCATACCTCGGCGGCGCAAAGATCTATTTAAAAAGAGAAGATTTAAACCACACAGGTGCTCATAAAATTAACAATGCGCTTGGGCAGGCTCTGCTTGCAAAAAAAATGGGGAAATCAAACATCATCGCGGAAACAGGCGCAGGTCAGCACGGAGTAGCTGCTGCAACGGTGGCCGCAAAGTTCGGGTTATCCTGCACGGTCTTTATGGGAAAAGAAGATGTGGAAAGACAATCACTCAATGTCTTCCGAATGAAACTGCTTGGCGCTGAAGTCATACCTGTCACAAGCGGAAATGGTACATTAAAAGATGCAACAAACGAAGCCATTCGCTATTGGGTTCAGCACTGCAGTGATCATTTTTATATGATCGGCTCCGTTGTAGGCCCTCATCCGTATCCTCAAATCGTCAGCGAGTTCCAGCGCATGATTGGTGATGAAGCAAAAGAGCAGCTGCTTGAAAAAGAAGGAAGGCTTCCACATAAAGTGATTGCCTGTGTCGGCGGCGGAAGTAATGCCATTGGAATGTACCGGGCATTTTTAGATGAAGAGGTAGATATCATTGGGGTAGAGGCTGCTGGAAAAGGAATCGATACGCCGCTCCATGCTGCAACCATCACGAAAGGAACCAAAGGAGTGATCCACGGGTCTTTGACCTATTTAATCCAAGACGAATTTGGCCAAATTATTGAGCCATATTCGATTTCCGCTGGTTTAGATTATCCGGGAATTGGACCAGAGCACGCCTATTTACATGCGAGCGGACGGGTTCAATATGTGAGTGCGACAGATGAAGAAGCACTAGATGCCCTAAAACTGCTGACTGAAAAAGAAGGAATACTTCCAGCAATTGAATCTGCACATGCGCTAGCCAAGGCGTTTGAGGTAAGCAAGACGATGAATGAAGATGAAATCGTCCTTGTCTGCCTGTCAGGAAGAGGCGATAAGGATGTGCATACATTAATGAACGTGCTTGAAAGTGAGGGGAAACAAAATGATTAGATTTCAATTAGAGCAAGGCGAAAAATTATTCATCCCATTTATCACAGCAGGAGATCCGTCAGAAGACATCACGATTGATTTAGCTATCTCCCTTCAAGCAGCCGGTGCACATGCGATTGAACTCGGTGTTGCTTATTCCGATCCACTAGCGGACGGTCCTGTCATTCAAAGAGCCTCCAAAAGAGCTCTAAATCATGGCATGAATATCGTAAAAGCGATAGAATTAGCAGGGAAGATGAAAAAAAACGGTGTAAAAATTCCTGTAATTCTATTTACGTATTATAATCCTGTGTTACAATTAGACACAGAATACTTTTTCGCTTTACTGCGCAAAAATCATATTTCGGGACTCTTAACACCCGACTTGCCGTTTGAAGAGAGCAGCGAGCTGCAAAAGAACTGTCAAACCCATGACATTTCATATATTTCACTCGTTGCACCAACAAGCAAGGAACGATTAGTAAACATTGTAGAGCAGGCAGAAGGTTTTGTGTATTGTGTTTCATCTCTTGGTGTAACAGGTGTCAGACAATCCTTTGACGCGTCAATTACAGATTTTATTCAACAAGTGAAACAGCTGAGTCACATACCGGTTGCGGTCGGTTTTGGCATCTCAACAAGAGAGCAGGTAGACTCAATGAATAAACTGAGTGACGGCGTCGTTGTCGGCAGTGCACTTGTGAAAAAAATTGAAGAGCTTCAAGAACAATTGCTGGCAAGTGATACACGTCAAGAGGCTTTAAGAGAATTTGAAACATATGCAAAAACATTTAGTCCCCTCTATTCATTCAAATGAGGTGAAACATTTTGCAAATCAAAGATCAATTAAAACAGCTAAAACCGTATCAACCTGGGAAACCAATTGAAGAGGTCAAAAAAGAATATCAATTAGACAAAATTGTGAAATTGGCTTCAAATGAAAACCCTTTTGGATGTTCCGTACATGCAAGAGAGGCGATACAGGCCGAGCTCGAACATTTAGCGATTTATCCAGATGGATACAGCGCAAGTTTAAGAACAGAGCTGGCTGAATTTCTTCAAGTAAGTGAAAAACAATTAATTTTCGGGAATGGCTCAGATGAACTTGTGCAAATTATTGCGAGAGCATTCCTTGATCAACATACAAATACCGTCATCCCATCTCCATCTTTTCCGCAATACCGTCACAATGCAGTGATTGAACATGCTGAAATTCGAGAAGTGCCTCTATTAGACGGAGGAGCTCACGATCTGAAGGGCATGCTGGATGCGATCGATGAAAACACGAAGGTTGTCTGGGTATGTAATCCAAATAACCCGACGGGAAATCATTTGTCAGAATCTGAGCTTGTGGCGTTTTTAGACGAAGTGCCGGCTCACGTGCTTGTTGTACTAGATGAAGCGTATGTTGAATACGTTCGTGCAGAAGATTTTCCAGACAGTTTATCTTTATTACAATCCTATCAAAATGTCATTGTACTTCGAACGTTTTCTAAAGCGTATGGACTTGCAGCACTTCGAGTAGGCTACGGGATTGCATCAGAAGAGCTGATTACTGCCATTGAACCAGCGAGAGAGCCGTTTAATACTAGCCGTATCGCTCAGGCAGCTGCGCGTGCAGCGATAAAAGACCAAGACTTCATTCAATCATGCAGACAGAAAAATGAAGCAGGTCTCAAGCAATACCAAGATTTCGCTGAACGTTTTGGACTATATATCTATCCATCTCAAACAAACTTTGTGCTGATTGATTTTAAACGAGATGCAGATGAATTGTTCAATGCATTATTGAAAAAAGGTTACATTGTTCGTTCCGGTAAAGCACTTGGTTTTCCGACTTCTTTACGTATTACCGTCGGAACAAAAGAGCAAAATGAAGAAATTCTAAGTACACTTGCCGATTTACTGCAAGGCATTCGTGCGTAGCATAACCATAAAAGTCATATCCTAATGCAGGATATGGCTTTCATTGTACCAACCTCCTATACATATAAGCTGTTGAAATAGGTTGTTTAATTTTCGCGAAAAATCAGGTGATGAATATGAACGATGCAAACGAAACAATATTAATCGCTGGACTCGGTTTAATCGGTGGGTCCATTGCACTCTCGATTAAAAAAGAGTATCCTCATAAAAAAATTGTAGGATTTGATGTTTCCAAAGAGCAAATGGTTGCTGCAACAAAGCTGGGAATTATTGATGCAACAGCTGATTCGTTTCTAGCGGGTTTAGAAGAATCTTCGACCATTATTTTGGCAACACCTGTCCAGCAAACAGTAAAGATGCTTAGTGATATTGCAGACTCTGGAATTGAAAGAGAGCTCACAATCACTGATGTCGGCAGCACAAAGCAAAAGGTCGTCCATTTTGCTGAAAAAGCGCTGCCTGAGCATTACCAATTTATTGGTGGCCATCCAATGGCAGGCTCTCATAAGTCAGGTGTTATTGCAGCAAAAGACTTTTTATTTGAAAATGCGTTCTACATTTTAACGCCTGCAAAGGAAACAAACCGTCAAGCTGTTGATCGGTTGATGGACTTGTTAAAGGGGACAAATGCTCATTTCATCGAGATGACACCAGAAGAACATGATGCTGTGACAAGTGTCATTAGCCATTTTCCTCATATTGTTGCAGCCAGTCTTGTGCATCAAGCGCATCATTTTGAAGAACAATTCCCACTTGTTAAACGGTTTGCTGCTGGAGGCTTTCGTGATATCACACGAATTGCTTCAAGTAATCCTGCAATGTGGCGGGATATCCTGCTGCACAATAAACACAAGATTTTAGACCGTTTTCATGAATGGAAAAAAGAGATTAATCGCATTGAGACCTTCGTACAGCAAGAAGATGCTGAAGGATTGTTCTCTTATTTTCAAGATGCAAAGGAATATCGCGATGGACTTCCTCTAAGGAAAAAAGGAGCCATTCCTGCTTTTTATGATCTGTATGTCGATGTTCCGGATCACCCTGGGGTCATTTCGGAGATTACAGGGCATCTTGCAAGTGAAAACATTAGTATTACAAATATCCGTATTATTGAGACGCGGGAAGACATTAATGGGATTTTACGCATTAGTTTTCAAACAGATGACGACCGGAAGCGTGCAGAAATCTGTATAAAAAATAGAGCGAATTACGATACATTTTATGCTGACTGAGGTGACAAACATGAAAATTCATAAAAATGCTCCTATGAATGGAGAAATTCATATCCCAGGTGATAAATCTATTTCACATAGATCAGTGATGTTTGGTGCAATTGCTGATGGGACCACAGTAGTGAAAAACTTTCTTCCTGGAGCTGATTGTTTAAGTACGATTGATTGCTTTAGAAAGATGGGCGTTGAAATTGAACAAAAAGGGACAGATGTTGTCATTCATGGTAAGGGGCTGAAAGAGCTCAAGGAGCCGTCTGACATTCTCGATGTCGGTAATTCTGGTACAACCATTCGATTAATGATGGGAATATTAGCTGGTTGTGAGTTTCACAGTACACTAATCGGTGATGAGAGTATTGCCAAAAGACCAATGAAACGTGTGACGGGTCCGCTTAAACAACTCGGAGCCAAAATAGACGGCAGAGCAAATGGCGAGTATACACCACTGTCTATTCGTGGCGGTCATTTAAAAGGCATAACCTATGAGTCTCCAGTGGCAAGTGCACAAATTAAGTCAGCTGTCCTTTTAGCAGGGCTACAAGCAGAGGGAACAACGACATTAACTGAACCACACAAATCAAGAGATCATACAGAAAGAATGCTCTCTATGTTTGGTGTAAAGCTAGATGAAGATGAACAAAGTGTTTCCATTGAAGGCGGCCAAACATTAACAGCAACAGATATATTTGTTCCTGGGGACATCTCTTCAGCTGCATTTTTCCTTGTAGCTGGATCAATCGTTCCTAATAGCCAGATTGTCTTAAAAAATGTCGGGCTAAACAAAACAAGAACAGGTATTATTGATGTACTGAAACTTATGGGGGCAAATCTTGAGATCAATGAAGTAGATGCCAAAGGCGGAGAACCGTACGGTGATTTAACCATTTCTACTTCATCATTAAAAGGGATTGAAATTTCTGGTGACATGATTTCAAGACTCATCGATGAAATTCCGATAATTGCGCTTCTTGCGACCCAAGCAGAAGGAACAACAATCATTAAAGATGCTGCTGAGTTAAAAGTAAAAGAAACCAATCGAATTGATACAGTCGTATCAGAACTTAAAAAACTCGGTGCTGATATTGAAGCAACAGATGATGGTATGAAGATTCATGGTAAAACTACGCTTCAAGGCGGCGCAGTCGTCTCAAGCTACGGAGATCACCGTATCGGTATGATGCTTGGAATTGCCGCATGTGTGACAAAGCAAGCAATTGAGATTGAAGATACGGAAGCTGTTCGTGTCTCATACCCAAATTTCTTTGAACACATTGAATATTTAACGAAAACAGTCTGAGGATGTCCTCAGGCTTTTTCTTTCCTTCTGCATATTTGTCAGAAATATAGCATAGCTTGTCTCAAGGTGAAACCTTGAAAAAAAACATTTTGTCCGATAAAAATAGTGTCTGCAGTTTACAAATCATCAGTTTCGTATAGGATGAAATGAAAAACAGTCTTTAAAACACAAAAATGGGTTCATTTTAAAAGAGCAACATATTTGCTGGATGTGCACCTGTCGATTATGATATGAAGTAACAATAGTTTAGGTTTTTGGAAACAGAAAGGAACGGTTTGATTTGAATAGTTCATTACAAGAAGCCATAAAATTAGTTGAGGCGGGTGAGACTGAAAAAGGACTCCAAACACTTGCTCAAGCAGAGAAGCATTTGCATGATGAAGAAAAGGCGCAAGCGGCTCAATTATATTATGATTGGGGAGATATCGATAAAGCACGGAATCTCATCAGTGATTTACATGATTTATATCCAGAGGAAACAGGTTTAACGTGTTTTTATGCAGAGCTGCTGATTGACTCTGATGAAGAAGAGAAGGCGATTGCAGTATTAGAAACGATTCCTGAAGATGATGATGCGTACCCAGAGAGTTTATTGTTAATGGCAGATTTGTATCAAATGCAAGGACTATTTGAAGTCAGTGAACAAAAGCTTTTAAAAGCGAAAGAACTACTTCCGAATGAAGCCGTCATCGATTTTGCATTAGGTGAGTTGTATTTTTCTCAAGGTCTTTCAAAAAAAGCGGCTGATTTTTTCTGCAAAGTGGCAGATCAACAGCATGAGGTTGGCGGTGTCAATGTGTATCAGCGGCTTGCTGAATCACTCAGTACAGCTGGAGAATTTGAGGATTCACTTGAATGGTACGAAAAGGCAGTAAAAGATCAAGCAGACCCGAACACTCTTTTTGGCTACGGATTTACAGCGATGAGGGCTGGCAGAACAAAAACAGCCATTCAGCAGCTTACAGAACTGAAAGATATTGATCCATCCTATTCGTCACTTTATATGCCTTTAGCGAAAAGTTATGAGGAAGAAGGACTATATCACGAGGCTTTAGAGGTAGTAAAAGAGGGTATTAAAGTTGATGAGTATAACAAAGAATTATATTTATATGGTGCCAAGATTGATTTGAAAAATGGGGATTCAGAAGATGCGAAAAAACTGCTTCAAGAAGCACTTGCTCTCGATCCGGGTTATATTGAAGCAGTTCAAACATTGCTGGCGATCTATTTAAATGAAGAGCTGTTTGATGAAATTCTAGATGTTATTAAAGAGGTTAAAAGCTTTGGGGAAGATGATCCAAAATGGAATTGGTATGCTGCATCTGCTTCTGTCGGGCGAGAAGAATACAAAGAAGCTGCCGAGTATTTCAAGCTTGCCCTGCCTGATTTTGATGAGGAACGTGACTTTTTATATGAATACGCTTCGTTCCTTTTAGAAGAGGGCAGACAAAAAGAAGCACTGCCGTTATTACGCAAAGTTCTAGAGAAAGATGGCACAAATGAAGAAATTGAAGAAACGATTTTAAGAATTGAAGACGAAATTTCCTTATAGTTTGCAGGAATGAAGAACTGGTTTGTTGAATAATTCATGTATAGCAATTTAATTTACGATAGAGGAGGGAATAACATGCAGACCCCTGTTTCTGTCAATGAAAAGAAGGAATTTATCCGGTGGTTCTTAAACCATTATCAGCTAAAGCGAAGAGAGTGTGTTTGGATATTAAATTATTTAATGAGTCACGACTCTTTGATGGAAAAGGTTCATTTTGTAGAGCAAGCAGAATTTTGCCCAAGGGGAATCATCATGTCAACACACTGTGTGGATGAAGTTCCCTTTAGATTTTATAAAGAAAACATCATGACGACAGATGCTGAAAAGTCATTTCATGATATTCGTTTGAATAAACAGCAGGATTTGTTTATTCAATTGAATTTCCGTTCTGCTTATCGTTCGCCGGAATATGCAGCTGTTCTTGAAACAAATCCCCATATTCCAAAGGATCTTTATGAGAATGAAAAAGATAAGGATCTTGCTGAGAAAGTGCTTGAGCACTCAATCGCAACTTTCCAAAAAGAACGGCTCATGAAAGAGATAGATGAAGCACTCGACCGTCATGATCAAGAAACATTTAATAAGCTGGCAAAAGAATTAAGCCTATTGTCATAAACTGAACGAATAAGCCTTGCCCTATACAGGCAGGGCTTATGTCATGAAAGAGGGGAAATTGATGAAGTTTCAAGCAGAGGACGCGGATCGCTTTTTGCAATCTAAAGCTTACATTGATACCGCTATCATTCCATTAGTTGGGATTAACGCAGATCAAATGAAACAAACCGTGTCTTTAGGAGAGTTTACTATTCTTGTAGCAGAGGAACTTGAAAGACAATTAAAAGGGCGGGTTTTTCTTTTTCCACCACATACATATTTAGAAGTGAGTGACCGGAAACAAGAAGACATATTCACAATGAAGCAGTCGCTCAAAGATCATTTTCAGCATGTCGCACTGATCACATCTGATCACCAGTGGAAAGAGCATGCTGAGATTAGCGAATCGCTATTTTTGCTCAAGCCGGTTCCGCTGGAGCATTTGAAGGTTGAATTAAAGCAAAAAGTCATTCAAGACAGTGTAGAACAAATTTTGAACTTTTTGTTACAAAAATGGAACCCTTCATAAAAACCCTTACATTTGCATTGTACATAGCTTTTTAGGATGTTGACCTTGTGAATAGATTGATATATTATGAGGGTGTCCTAGTTTTATGAAATTTTTTCTAATTCAGTTATAAAGTAGCTGACGACCTGAGGGGGGGAGAAAAAAATGAGCGAGAAGAGACATGGAGTGTCCAGGCGTCAATTTTTGAATTACACGTTGACCGGCGTGGGGGGATTTATGGCCGCTGGAATGCTCATGCCTATGGTTCGCTTTGCGCTTGACCCTGTGCTAAAAGGAACAGAGGATCAGGATATGGTTCAAGTTGTCAGTGTAGATGAACTGACAAAGGAACCGAAGCGCTTTGACTTTAAAATTGATCAAGTAGATGCATGGTATGAGTCAAAGGAATCTAGGTCAGCATGGGTGTACAAAGAAGGGGATGAAATTGTCGCTTTATCGCCAATCTGTAAACATTTAGGATGTACAGTGAACTGGAACAGTGATCCGAAAAATCCAAACAAATTTTTCTGCCCGTGCCATTATGGGCTGTACGACAAGGATGGTACAAACGTACCCGGAACTCCACCGCTTGCACCGCTTGACCATTATAAGCAGCAAGTGAAGGACGGATACCTCTATCTTGGAAAAGCTGTGCCGAAAGGGGAAGGGTAACGATGCTTAACAAGATTTACGATTGGGTAGATGAGCGGCTAGACATTACACCGATATGGAGAGATATTGCGGATCACGAGGTGCCAGAGCACGTCAATCCAGCACATCATTTCTCCGCTTTTGTGTATTGTTTTGGCGGTTTAACGTTTTTTGTGACAGTCATTCAAGTCCTGTCGGGCATGTTTTTAACGATGTATTACGTGCCGGATATTAAAAATGCCTGGGAATCTGTCTATTATTTGCAAAATGAAGTGGCATTTGGCCAGATTGTCAGAGGGATGCACCACTGGGGTGCGAGTTTAGTCATTGTGATGATGTTTTTACATACGCTAAGGGTCTTTTTCCAAGGGGCGTATAAAAAGCCTAGAGAGCTGAACTGGATTGTTGGTGTGCTCATTTTCTTTGTGATGCTTGGACTTGGTTTTACAGGTTATCTTTTACCATGGGATATGAAGGCGCTGTTTGCGACGAAGGTTGGTCTTCAAATAGCAGAAGCAACACCTTTCATTGGTAAAGAGATCAAAACGCTGCTTGCAGGTCATCCTGACATTGTAGGGGCACAAACGCTGACGAGATTCTTCGCTATCCACGTCTTTTTCTTGCCAGCGGCATTATTTGGGCTGATGGCTGCCCACTTTATTATGATTCGTAAGCAAGGAATTTCTGGACCGCTATAAAATGTTGCGTTTGATGAATGTTCAATGAGGAGGGGATGACTTTGCATAGGGGAAAAGGGATGAAGTTTGTCGGAGATTCCAGGATACCGGCAGAAAGAAAACCTAACATACCTAAAGACTATTCCGAATATCCGGGAAAAACAGAAGCCTTTTGGCCGAACTTTCTTTTAAAGGAATGGCTTGTAGGTGCCGTTTTTTTAATTGGATTTCTTGTCCTAACTGTTGTTCATGCGCCTCCGCTTGAGCGGATGGCTGATCCGACAGATACTGGCTATATTCCGCTGCCAGACTGGTATTTCCTATTTTTGTACCAGTTATTAAAATATGAATTTGCTGCAGGTAGCTTCACTGTCGTTGGCGCGATGATTATGCCTGGAATCGCGTTTGGTGCACTTTTGCTCGCACCATTTCTTGATTCAGGTCCAGAACGCAGACCGTATAGAAGACCAATTGCAGTCGGGATGATGATCCTTGCAGTCGGCGCAGCAACATATTTAACGTGGGAGTCTGTTGCAACCCATGATTGGGAAGCAGCGGCAAAACAAGGTGAGATTAAGAAAGAAGCAGAGATTGATACTTCAGCTGAAGAGTATAAAATTTATCAAGAGCAGACATGTATCTCCTGTCACGGGGATAACATGCAGGGCGGAGCAGCCGGACCGTCACTTGTTGACAACGGTCTTTCGCCTGAGGAGATTGCTAAAATCGCTGTAGAAGGAAAAGGCAATATGCCTAAGGGTGTCTTTAAAGGCAGTGATGAAGAACTCGAGAAGCTCTCTAAATATTTATCTGAGGTCAAATCAAAATAATTCAGTTGTTTAAATGCAAGTACAAGGATATACTCAAAAGAGAAAAAGCTGGCGCTGTCAGCTTTTTTCTGATTTTAACAGATCGTGAGTGAAGAGACATATGAGATGGATTCAATATTTGCTAGCGACGCGCTACATGCTTGTGCTGGTGCTTATGATCAATTTCCTTGGCACTGTGTACGGATACTATTGGTATATTCCGCAGCTTGTAGAGACGCCGGCTGTCTTTTTAGCTTTTGTACCAGACAGTCCAACGGCCAGCTTTTTCTTTTTATTTGTATTACTTGCGTTTTTGATGAAACGAAATGCTCCTTATTTTGAAGCACTTGCTCTTGTGACCTTGATTAAATATGGGCTATGGGCGGTAGGAATGAATATCTTTGTGCTTTTATCTGTTGATGATTTTCCGTGGGAAGGCTACATGCTGATTGGGTCTCACTTTGCGATGGCGGTTCAGGCCGTATTGTTTGCACCGTATTATCGTTTCCAAATGCGTCATCTCGTGGTAGCGGGAATTTGGATTTTACATAACGATGTGATTGATTATGTATTTGGTATGATGCCGCGTTATTCTATGCTGTCTGCCTATTCAAACGAGATCGGCTATGCGACGTTTTGGTTAAGTATCGCGGTTCTTCTTGTTTCGTATTATCTCGTTCTATCGAAAAAATCGGTCAAGCTGGAACTCCCTTAACAATGTTGGTCTAACCTTGTCCTTTTCTTCATACGCTGTATGGAGAAGGGCTAGGAGGGACTTGCATGAAACGAAAGCCAATCGCGATGATTCTATTATTTTTTCTCGTATTACATCCTGCTGTTGCCAAAGGTGAGGAAACAGCTGCTAACACGCTGCAAGAATTAACGGAACTATCAGATTCCATCTTTCAATTAACGAGACAAGCTAAATATGATGAGGCATTACAAGTCGCATTGTATGTTGAAAAGACATTTAAAGCTGAGAATTGGCGTGGAACTTTGACGAATACGCAGATTCGGCAAATTACACTTGGCTATCAAGATATGATAAAAGGGCTGCCGCAGGAAGAATTGAATGAGCGCGAAAAGCTTCGTTATGCTTCTCAATTTAGAATGCTGCTTGATGCGATCCAGTCGGATTCTGAGCCTCTTTGGGGTTCGCTCGAGAAGCCCATTATGGAGTCTTTTCCTACTTTGAAAAAAGAAGTGAAAGATCCAGAATCGACGACATTTTATGAAACTTGGAATGAGCTGGTTTCTTTATACGATATGATCTATCCGAGCTTAACCATTGATATTTCGCCTGAAAAGCTCCAGACGATTAAGCAGCACATGGAAGTGATTGAGCAAGGTGAATTTTTAAAAGCATCAAGTGGGACAAAGCTTGAACGTCTCACGAAGCTGGAAGAGGATTTATCGAGTGTGTTTGCTCACGTCGATGAAGATGAAGCTGATCCATCCCTTTTATGGGTCATCTTAACAACTGGGAGTATCATTTTACTAACGTTAACGTATGTTGGATTTCGGAAATATCGTGCTGAAAAAGAAAAGAAGCAAAAACGTCAGGCTGATTATCCTAAATCATAAAAAAAGAAGCCCAAAACTGGTGCTTCTTTTTTAATGTGGATTGAGCGGCTTTTTGTGTTCATCTAATGTAAAGCCTTCACCGAGTACATCATGCACGTCACTGACAGATACGAACGCATGAGGATCGACTGAGGTCACGACGCTTTTGAGGTGGACAAGCTCGTTTTTCGGAACGACGCAATAAAGGACGTTGCGCTCCTGCTTCGTATAGGAACCGACCCCTTTTAAGATGGTGACACCGCGCTCCATTTCATCCGTGATTTTCTTTTGAATGATGTCATCTTTTTCAGAGATAATCATGGCGCCTTTGGCAGCGTAAGCGCCTTCTTGCATGAAGTCAATGACCTTCGCAGCAACAAATACTGCGACAAGTGTATACATCGCTTCTTTATAATTTAAGTAGGTAAGAGAGATGGTAATGACGCATGCGTCGAAGATGAACATTGTTCGTCCCATGGCCACCTGATAATGCTTGTTGATCAGTCTTGCAATGATGTCCACACCGCCTGTTGTACCGCCGAATTTAAAGATGATCCCGAGGCCTGTTCCGATAAACACACCTGCAAAGAGGGCGGCTAAGGCTAAATCGTGCTGGAGAGGCATATGTATTTGAAAGCGCTGGAAGATGGCAAGAAAGACAGAAAGACTAACTGTGCCTACAATTGTATAAGTAAACATCGTTCTGCCGAGCATTTTCCAGCCAATAAAAAAGATCGGAATGTTTAAGACAAGGTTTGAAATAGATGGGTCAATGTGAAATAGAAAATATAAAAGCAGTGTAATACCTGTAAATCCGCCTTCCGCCAAATTGTTCTGCATATTAAAATGAACAAGACCGAAAGAAAAAATCGCAGATCCTATTAAAATAAATACGATATTTTTAAGACGAATTTCTTTTAGCAAGAGATCACTCCTTTTTTTGCTTAGACAGCGATAATATTATATGGTATGGGAGAGAAACAAGCAAACTGAGTCTTAAACATTTGTCAAATATTTATGATTTCGCTAACATGTAAGAGATGGATAGGAGGATGAGCTTCATGACGAAAGAAAAAACGCTGCGTCACGTGCAGCAAGAAGTAGATGATTACATAGGACAATTTAAAGAAGGCTATTTCAGCCCGCTTGCCATGATGGCCCGTCTGACAGAAGAATTGGGAGAGCTGGCAAGAGAGGTTAACCATTACTATGGAGAAAAGCCGAAAAAAACAACGGAAACAGAAAAAAGTATGGAAGAAGAAATAGGCGATGTTTTGTTTGTATTAACATGCCTCGCTAATTCACTTGATATTTCACTAGAAGAAGCACATGACCGTGTGATGCATAAATTCAACACAAGAGATAAAGACCGCTGGACGAAAAAAGAAGGGAAGTAGAGAAGATGACGAACGAAACCATCAAAGTAGTAATCGCTGGAGCAAGAGGAAGAATGGGGATAGAAGCTGTGAAGCTGGCGGAAGAAACAGGCCATTTTCAGCTGGTGGCCGCACTTGATCACGTGCATGAAGGAAAAAAATTATCTGATGTGATTCATACGACCTCTCATGCGCCAATTTATACGGATATTGATGTGTGTCTTTCAGAAACAGCACCAGATGTATTAATTGATCTGACGACACCAGAAATCGGGAAAGTACATACAAAAAAAGCACTTGAACATGGCGTGCGTCCAGTCGTAGGCACAACTGGATTTTCAGAAGATGACCTAAAAGAGCTTCAGCAATTAACAGAAGAAAAGGGCATAGGCTGTATTATTGCGCCAAACTTTGCTGTCGGTGCAGTCTTAATGATGAAATTTGCCAAAATGGCCGCGAATTATTTTCCTGACGTTGAAATCATTGAGCTTCACCATGATAAAAAACTAGATGCCCCAAGCGGTACGGGCTTAAAAACGGCTGAAATGATTGCAGAAGTAAGAGAAAGCAAAAAGCAGGGACATCCAGAAGAGAAAGAATTGATCGAAGGGGCACGAGGAGCAGATTATGATGGTATCCGTCTGCACAGCGTCAGACTTCCTGGTATGATTGCACATCAAGAAGTGCTGTTTGGAATGGACGGACAGACGCTCACCATTCGTCATGATTCTTATAACCGTGCATCCTTTATGTCAGGCGTAAAGCTTTCAGTGGAACAGGTCATGCACATTGATCAGCTCGTCTATGGTTTAGAAAATATCATCGACTAATAAGGAGTGGATTCCTGATGAACATTGCTTTAATCGCTCACGATAAGAAAAAAAGTGACATGATACAGTTTGCCACCGCGTACCGTGATATTTTGGCAGATCATACACTTTACGCAACAGGGACAACAGGTTTGAGAGTGAAAGAAGCGACGGGGCTTCCCATTCATCGTTTCCAGTCAGGACCACTTGGGGGAGATCAGCAGATCGGTGCTTTAATTGCTGATAATGCAATGGATCTTGTGCTCTTTTTTAGAGACCCGCTAACTGCGCAGCCGCATGAGCCGGATGTATCTGCACTCATCCGGCTTTGCGATGTGTATACCATTCCATTAGCCACCAATATGGGAACCGCTGAAATTTTAGTCAGGAATTTAAATAAAGGTACGTTTGATTTTCGAGATGTAGCAAAAAACGGAGGAACAAATGAAACGACTTGATATCCTTGCATTCGGTGCACATAGCGATGATGTAGAGATCGGAATGGGCGGAACGATTGCAAAATACGTAAAAAAAGGGGCGCGCGTCGGAATTTGCGACTTGACCCAGGCCGAATTATCTTCAAATGGAACGGTAGAGAGCCGCAAAGAAGAAGCAAAAGCCGCCGCCGCTATTTTAGGTGTCAGAGCGAGAATCCAGCTCACACTGCCAGATAGAGGGCTGTATCTAAATGACGAAGCGATGAAGGAAATTGCGGGCGTGATTCGAACATACAAACCGAAACTGATTTTCGCTCCGCACCACCAAGATCGGCATCCAGATCATGGCCATGCGGGCTCACTTGTAGAAGAGGCCGCTTTTTCTGCAGGTATACATAAATTTGAAGATTCATACAAGCAGCCAGCGCATAAAATAAGCCAAATGTATTATTACATGATTAATGGGCACCATCGTCCAGATTTTGTGATCGATATTTCTGAGGAAATGCATCAAAAAATTGATAGCTTGCATGCGTATAAAAGCCAATTTATTAAATCGGCAAATTCAGTAGAGACACCTCTTGTGAACGGTTATATTGATTTTGTCAAAATGAGAGAGTCTATGTATGGAAGAGAAGTCAACAAAGCTTATGCAGAAGGGTTTATCACAAAGAAACCACTTTTGATGGACGATGACTTACTTGGGGGGTAATTATGAAAAAACTGAAGGTCGGAATTACATGTTATCCAAGTGTCGGCGGATCGGGCATTATAGCCACGGAGCTTGGAAAACGTTTAGCTGAAAAAGGGCACGATGTTCATTTCATTACCTCTAGCATTCCGTTTAGGCTTAATAAAGTGTATCCGAATATTTATTTTCATGAGGTGGATGTGAATCAATATGCTGTTTTTCAATATCCACCTTATGACCTTGCGCTGGCAAGTAAATTGGCAGAAGTCGCAAAACGAGAAAAGCTTGATATTATTCACGCGCATTATGCGGTCCCGCACGCTGTCTGTGCGTTTTTAGCCAAACAAATGACTGGACACTCTGTGAAAGTCGTTACGACGCTTCACGGAACGGATATTACGGTTTTAGGCTATGATCCATCATTAAAGGAAGTCATTCGGTTCGCCATCGAATCATCGGATCGTGTGACGGCGGTGTCGCATTCATTAGCTGCGCAGACGTACGATCTCATCAAACCAGATAAAAAGATTGATACGATTCATAATTTTGTTGATGAACGGGTGTATTTGCGTGAAGATCACGATTTGCTAAAGACACATTATGGTCTTTTACCGAACGAAAAGGTTATCATCCATGTATCAAACTTTCGAAAAGTGAAACGGGTGCATGATGTGATTCATGTGTTTCAAAAGATTTCTGAACAGGTGCAGGCAAAGCTGCTACTCATTGGTGATGGTCCTGAAAAATCGGTCGTATGCGAACTTGTGAAAAAACTGGGACTGACAGACCGCGTGTTGTTTTTAGGCAAGCAAGAGAAGGTTGAGGAGCTTTATTCAATAAGTGATTTGAAGCTGCTTCTTTCAGAGAAGGAGAGCTTTGGGCTTGTGCTTCTTGAAGCAATGGCGTGCGGTGTCCCTTGTATCGGAACGGATGTCGGAGGTATTCCAGAGGTCATTACACATGGAGAAACAGGGTTTCTTGTCCCGCTCGGCGATATAGACGGAGCAGCAAAGCACGCAGTGTCTCTGCTAAAAGACGAAGCGCTTCATGAAAAAGTGTCAGCGGCAGCTCAGTCTAGTGTTCAGGCTCATTTCTCCTCTGAAAAGATTGTGAGTGAATATGAAAAGCTTTACCTAGAATTGATCGAAGGTGATGTTGAAGATGAATGAACCATTCACACATGCGATCCCTATATTACATACACTGCACGAACATGGGCATCAGGCTTACTTTGTCGGCGGAGCGGTGAGAGATGTTCTATTAGGACGAGAAATCGGCGATATCGATATTGCGACAGATGCAACACCTGATAAGGTTGAGTCCTTATTTGAAAAAACAGTAGATGTCGGTAAGGAGCATGGCACTGTCATTGTGTTACATGAGGGTGTCAGCTATGAGGTCACGACATTTCGAACGGAATCAGAATATGAAGATTTTCGCAGACCGAAAGAAGTGGCGTTTATCAAGTCGCTTAAGGAAGATCTTTTAAGAAGAGATTTAACGATTAATGCGATGGCTATGGATATAAACGGGGAAATCATTGATCATGTAGGTGGTAAACAGGATATTAAGCGGAAACGAATTCAAACCGTCGGAGATCCTGCGTGCCGCTTTCAAGAAGATGCGCTTCGTATGATGAGAGCTGTCCGTTTTTTAAGCCAGCTTGGCTTTGAGCTGGCAGATGAGACGGCTGAAGCAATGAAAAAAGATAAACATCTGCTTGCCAACATATCGGTTGAGCGCAAAAAGATTGAAATGGAGAAGCTTTTAAAAGGCCGTCATTGTGAGCAGGCCATTCAAGTGCTCATCTCAACTAAGTTATATGAAGAATTACCAGGTCTCAAAGAGGATCGTCTTCACGAATCCTTTCAATCCTTTCCATATTACTTACTGGATGGACTAGAAGAGGTATGGGGGGCTTGTATCCATTTGCTTGGCCTAGATGAAGCGGAAGCTGCGGTCTTCTTAAAAGAATGGAAGCTGTCAACGAAGCTTTTGAAAGACGCAATGGCTATTAGTAAATACGTTGATTGTGACTGGGATGCGGAAAACATGTTTGAAGCTGGTGAACACGTGCTCTTATCTAGTTTGAAGATCACGCAGCTAAAACATGAACGCCGCATTTTCTTTGATGAGCTGGAGGCAGCGAAGCGTTCTTATGATGCACTGCCGATTAAAAAGCTCCAAGACCTCGCTGTTTCAGGAAAAGATTTAATGGCCTTTCGGCAAAAGACGTCTGGGAAATGGATTGCAGAAGAGCTTGATCTTGTGAAAAAAGCCGTTTTGCAAACCGTTTAGAAAACCGAAAAGAAGCCATAGAGGAGTGGCTTAAAGCATGCGATCCGCAATTAGAAAACGATTAATTGAACTATTTACAGCATCCGGCCAGGATTTTGTCTCAAGTCAGCAAATTTGTGATGAGCTTGGCTGCTCCCGAACGGCTGTATGGAAGCATATGGAGGATTTGCGAAAAGAGGGGTATGAGGTAGAAGCGGTCAGAAGAAAAGGATACCGTCTGCTTCGTAAACCGGACAAAATTAGTGAGGACGAAATTCTGTTTGGTCTTGAAACAGAGAGCTTCGGCAGGCATATTTACTTTCAGAAAGAAGTCGCTTCAACTCAGCTGATTGCCCATGATCTTGTAAATGAAGGTGCGCCCCACGGCACGATCGTTGTCAGCGATCATCAGACAGACGGAAAAGGACGCCTTCAAAGAACGTGGCATTCACCCAATGGGACAGGCATTTGGATGAGTCTCATTCTCCGGCCTGAGATCCCGCTCTATAAAGCGCCGCAAATGACGCTTTTGGCATCAGTAGCCATCGCAGAAGCGATTGCGCAGCAAACAGGACTCACTCCATCTATTAAATGGCCAAACGATATTTTGTTGAATGGGAAAAAGGTCGTTGGCATTCTGACTGAATTAAAAGCAGAAGCTGACCAGGTTCATGCGGTCATTATTGGACCGGGCATTAATGTGAACCAAACAGCTGATGACTTCCCAGATGAACTAAAGGATGTCGCCACAAGTCTGCGAATGGAACTGAATGAAAAAGTGGATCGGGCTGCACTCATACAACAGATCATGTCCACCTTTGAAAAAAGATATGATGATTATATGCAGCAAGGATTTGCGCCGATTAAACAATTATGGGAATCGTTTGCGATGACGATCGGTCAACATATTGTTGCCCGCACCGTCAATGGGCAATATTCGGGGAAGGCGCTTGGAATCAATGAAGAAGGTGTTTTATTGCTTGAAACGGAGGACGGTATCCAAAAAATCTACTCCGCAGACATTGAGATCAAGTCAACTTGAGTGGAACACCCGGCACATTTTTGATATACTTCGTGTGGGCAGTATCTGCAAAGAACTGTACCTGTTAGGAAGAAAAATTTGATAAATTTCTGCCTTGATCCTAAGGGACTTGGACAGAGGGATGATTCGCCGCACATGAGAAATTAACGCATGTGATGTGAGGCAAGCCATTTCCTCTCCAGAATGAGGAGGAACAAATGAAGACAAAGCTAGATTTTTTCAAAATGAAAGAACAAAATGAACCTATTGTGATGCTGACTGCATACGACTATCCAGCTGCAAAGCAAGCGGAAAAAGCGGAAGTCGACATGATCTTAGTTGGTGATTCACTTGGGATGGTTGTACTTGGATTAGATTCCACAGTTCAAGTCACGATGGATGATATGATCCATCACACAAAAGCAGTGAAAAGAGGCGCAAAAGACACATTTGTTGTGACTGATATGCCATTTATGTCTTACCATTATTCGTTAGAAGAAACAATGAAAAATGCAGCACGCATCATGCAAGAAAGCGGTGCCGATGCCTTAAAGCTAGAAGGCGGAGATGGAGTATTTGAATCCATTCAAGCTCTAACAAGAGGCGGCATTCCTGTCGTCAGTCATTTAGGCCTCACACCTCAATCTGTTGGTGTACTTGGCGGGTATAAGGTGCAAGGAAAAGACCACGAAAGTGCTCAAAAATTGATTGAAGACAGCTTGAAATGTGAGGAAGCTGGTGCAATCGCACTTGTGCTGGAATGCGTACCTGGCGAACTGACAAAACGAATTACCGATATGCTGAAGATTCCTGTGATCGGAATTGGTGCAGGAGCTGAGGCAGACGGACAAGTTCTCGTTTACCATGATGTGGTTGGATACGGGGTGTCTAGAACACCTAAGTTTGTGAAACAATACGCGCAAATTGATACTGTTTTAGAAGAAGCGCTCATTCAATATACAAAAGAAGTAAAAGCACGCACATTTCCAGAGGACATGCACACGTTTCATATCAAAGAAGAAGTCCTTGATGGCTTATATGGGGGAATCAAAAAATGAACGTTGTCACCCATATTCACGAGCTAAAAGAATTAATCAAGCAGCATCAAGATAAGCAGCATTCCATCGGCTTTGTTCCGACGATGGGCTTTCTTCATGAAGGACATCTGACGCTTGCGAGGGAAGCAAGAGGACAAAATGACATTGTCGTGATGAGTATTTTTGTCAATCCTTTGCAATTTGGACCAAATGAAGACTTTGAATCCTATCCAAGGGATATGGAAAGAGACCAGCGTCTTGCAGAAGCAGCAGGAGTGGACATTTTATTTGCACCTGATGTGAAGGAAATGTACCAAAACGAACCATCTATTACGATGACGGTTCAAAAGCGGACGGATGTGTTATGCGGAAAAAAACGTCCAGGACATTTTGACGGCGTTGTCACTGTGCTTACAAAGCTGTTTCATCTTGTGTCACCAACAAATGTCTACTTTGGTCTAAAGGATGCACAGCAAGTCGCTGTGATCGATGCGATGATCAAGGATTTCTTCTTTGATCTTCACCTTGTATCTGTACCAACAGTCAGAGAAGAAGACGGTTTAGCGAAAAGCTCAAGGAATGTATACTTGTCAGAAAAAGAAAGACAAGAAGCACCTGCTTTATACCGCGCTTTAACAAAAGGACGGTCAGCTGTTGAAAAAGGTGAACGTGATGTCAGCCGTGTGTATCAGCTGATTGAAGAGGAACTTGTTCAGACGAGCGGGGAAATTGATTATATTGAGATCTACTCATATCCAGAACTTGAGCCGCTTGAGCAGTTAGCAGGTCAAGTCATTATGGCGATTGCGGTGAAATTTTCACGGGCAAGACTGATTGATAATGTGATTTTCCATGTTCCTGAAAGCGGTGAAAAACATGTATAGAACCTTTATGACATCTAAGCTTCATAAAGCGACGGTAACAGAAGCAAACTTACATTATGTAGGAAGTATTACAATTGACGAAGATTTACTTGATGCGGCAGGTATGATGGCAAATGAGAAAGTACAAATTGTCAATAATCATAATGGCGCGAGACTTGAAACATATATTATTCCTGGCGAAAGAAAGAGCGGTGTCATTTGTCTAAATGGGGCGGCGGCGAGATTGGTTCAGCCAGGGGATGAAGTCATTATTATCGCTTATGGGATGCTGTCAGAAGAAGAAGCAAAGACACATACACCAAAAGTGGTCGTGTTAAATAAACAAAATCAAATTGAGCAAATGATTGGGCAAGAGCCTGCTAGAACGATTTTATAACGCAAGCTTCGTAGAAACAGAACAGTTTCAGGAAGAGAAGCTGTTCTGTTTCATCTATTTTGTCCAGAGCGTGTTTCACTTCAGGGTGAAACGAGGAATTGAGGTGTCCATTTTATGACCGATCAAAGGTTTGTTGTCGTTGATATTGAAACCACCGGGAATTCACCTAAAAAAGGTGATAAAATCATTCAAATAGCTGCGGTGGTCATTGAAAATGGACAAATTGTCGAACGGTATTCAAAATATGTGAACCCGGGAAAAGCAATCCCTGGATTTATTGAACAGCTGACAGGCATTCAGCAGCACATGGTTGACGATGCGGTGTTTTTTGAGGACATTGCCCAAGAGGTGTATGATCTCATACAGGGTGCTTATTTTGTTGCGCACAATGTTCATTTTGATTTGAATTTTTTAAATGATGAACTAAAAGCATGCGGGAAAAATGAGCTGGATGTGCTAGCAATTGATACAGTTGAGATTTCTAGAATTCTTTATCCTGAGCTTGAAGGTTATAAGCTCACTGAATTAAGTGAAGAGCTCATGCTTCCACATGACCACCCGCATAGGGCGGATAGTGATGCGGAAGTTACTGCCATGTTATTTTTAACTTTATTACATCAATTAAAACATACACCGCAAAATGTGCTGAAGCAGCTGCGCAGATTATCTTCTTATCTCCTAAGTGATATAGGGCTCTTAATTAAGCAGCTTGAAACGAGTCATGCCAGCCTGGAAGATTCTTTGGTGGAAGTCGGCTCTTTTGCTGTAAAAGATGTCACGAATCCTATCAGTAGGGCGACACATTCAGTAGGTGAAGATGATGAAAAGCTGTTTGAGGAAATTAAAAAGAAGCTTCCGCAAACGGTAGAAGGATATGAGGTAAGAGAAGGCCAGCTTACGATGATGAATAAAGTAAGAGACGTGTTTCATGAACGAGCCTATGCATTAATTGAAGCGGCACCGGGTATTGGGAAAACGCTCGCTTACCTCATCCCAGCTGCTTTAGAAGCGAGGAAATCAGGAAAACCTGTCATTATTAGTACATATTCCATCCTGTTGCAGCAGCAAATGCTTCAGCGCGATGTGCCGATGTTGAATCAACTGCTCCCGTTTGAGCCTGCTGCCTGTGTCTTTAAAGGCCGGGCGCATTATATTTGTTTAGATAAGTTTGAGCATGTGCTTCATGAGGAAGATGATAACTATGATGTGGTCTTAACGAAGGCGCAAATTTTAATGTGGCTCCTTGTAACGGAAACAGGTGATTTATCTGAACTGAATTTACCGTCAGGAGCCGCCAATATAAAAGACCGCATTTCCTGTGTACATATGCCGTTTACATCAAAAAAGCGCCGTTTTAAAGAGTATTGCTTTTATGAGCGCGCCAAAAAAAGGGCAAAAACAGCTGATTTAATTTTAACGAATCATCGTCTGCTTTTATCACAAACAGAGGCATCGTCGATCTTTCAGCATGCTGACGTATATGTGATAGACGAAGCCCATCAATTTGAGAAAACAGCCAATGAAACACTAGGAGATAGTGCGTCTTATATCCAGCTTCATGCGAAATTAACGCAGCTTGGCTCCTTGCAAGGCGGACTGTTAAAGAAACTGAAAAAAAGATTTCATCATGCAGGGTTACAGACGGACACTTTTATCGAAATGGATGAGTATCTGAATCAGCTTCAAATGGAAAGTGATGCTTTCTTTAGCACCGTTCATTCATTTGTGAAAAGGACAAAACCAAAAGCCGACATCAATCGTCTCATTCATAGAGTACGTCATCATTCAAAGCATGCTCAGTGGAAACGGATTAAAGAAACGGCAAGTAAGCTTTGTTCCTTGTTAATTGCTTGTGAGAAGCTGTATGAACAGCAAAAAAATGAGCTTCTTCAAAAAAGTGATCAGCTGACAGAACACTTTGCCTTTGAAGCAGAGGAATACGACCAAGTCATGTCGTTTATGCATACTTTTTGCAGTACGCTTTACCGGTTTATCTTTGAACCGAAAAACGATGAAACGGTTTGGATTGAAATTGATGCAAAGGGCGCCAAAAACGCTGTCTTTATGCATGCACAGCCGTTAGATACTGGGGAGCTTTTGGCTGATCGTTTCTTTATGAACAAAAAGAGTGTCGTCCTTACATCAGGGACGCTTACGATCAATCACCGCTTTGATTATTGCTTGGAACGGTTTGGCCTGCAAGATTTTTACCCTCATCTTGTGCAAATTGATTCACCTTTCGAACTTGAAAAACAGCTCAAGGTCATTGTTCCGGCAGACATGCCGCCGATTACAAATCGTGATGAACGAGATTATGTAAAGCAAGCTGCGCAATATATTAAGATTATGGAAAAGCAGCAGCATGCAAAAATATTGGTTTTGTTTAATTCACATGAGATGTTAAAAGCAGTCTATGAAGAGCTAAAAACAGAAGGGATGCAGTCCGCCCTTTTTGCTCAAGGTCTGACAGGCGGAAGCCCCGTAAAATTAACGAAAATGTTCAAATTAGCAAAACAAGCTATTTTACTTGGTACGGGTAGCTTTTGGGAAGGTGTTGATTTTCCAGGCTCAGAGCTGACTACAGTCATCATGGCACGTCTTCCGTTCCGGCCGCCTGATTCTCCGCTCATTGAAGCAAAATGTGATGCAGCTAAAAAACAAGGGAAGAATCCATTTAAAGCCGTCGCTTTACCAGAAGCTGTGTTAACCTTTAAGCAAGGAGCTGGACGCTTGCTGCGCTCTGAAAAAGACATTGGCACATTGCTGATTTTAGACCGCCGAGTGAAAACCGCTTCATATGGAAAACTATTTTTAGAATCACTCCCTCATGCGCCAGTTCACGAGATGTCAAAAGAGTCACTTGAGGCGTATATAGAAAACCTTAACAACGAAAAGCCGCTGTCATAAGCGGCCTTTAGCTGGTGTGGGTTTGGAGTTAATTTATCGTAACGGTTTTTTGTGTTCCGTTGTAAAAATAGTATCGGTTCCCGTGCAGAAAAGTATGACTAACAATATTTACGTACCGAGGAGGAATTAGAAGTGGAAAGTAAAATAGAGGTACTTTCAACTGTTCAAATTAAGCATTCAGAAGACCTGTACAAAATCGTTGATGTATTGAACAGAACGCTTAAAAGAGAAGATCTCATGTTTGGATTAGCATTAGATCAAGAAGACCAAAATCAAGCGGTATTCACGATATATCGCACATAGGGGAAGCTTGACATGAAAAAAATAGTCTGGATTATTTCATCTGTAGTGGCTCTCGTTCTGCTCATTGGCATCATCAGCTTTACGTGGATTTATCAAATTGCCATGGGACAAAGAGAACAAGGGCATGAAGCAGCGATCGAACGAGCAAAAGAACAAGCAAACATCGTACAAGTGGAGCAAGTGGAAACCTTTGTCGGGAAAGAAAAGCAATTTATTGTTGAAGGGAAAAACAAACAGAATGAAACGACCTACGTTTGGGTTCCTGCCAGCAAAAAAGAAAAAGTGATCGCAAAAAAAGCAAAAGAAGGCATTACCTCGAATCAAGCAGTACAAGCCGTTCAAAAGGAGAACACGGTCTCTAAGCTAAAAGAAGTCAAATTAGCGAGAGAAGGTGACGTACTCCTTTGGGAAGTGACGTACTTAAATGAGAACAATCAATATAGCTTCAGCTATGTCGACTTTTCGACAGGACGTGTGGAAAAAAATTTAACACCGTAGTTTCTCCTGTCTTGCGTTGACCATGCTGATTTAGAACGGTTATAATAAAATGTATGAAAAAAGATTCACACCTGACAAATAGGTGAGTTTCTTTCTGGCTTTGGAGGGAATTATGTTGAAAACAACGATTAATCAAGTGTTCAAACACGTCGATCAAGAAGTAACCATCGGCGCATGGATTGCCAATAAACGTTCAAGCGGAAAAATTGCATTTTTGCAGTTGCGTGACGGGACAGGCTTTATTCAAGGAGTCGTAGTAAAAGCAGAAGTGGAAGAGGAAGTCTTTAAGCTTGCGAAATCAGTCACACAAGAAACATCTGTCTATGTGACAGGTCAAGTGACAAAAGATGAGCGTTCACCACTAGGTTTTGAATTACAAGTGAAATCCATTAAAGTGATTCATGAAGCGACAGATTACCCAATTACACCGAAAGAGCATGGAACAGAATTCTTAATGGATCACCGTCATTTATGGCTTCGTTCTAAAAAACAGCATGCCATTATGAAAATCCGTAACGAAATTATTCGTGCTACATATGAATACTTCCATCAAGAAGGTTTCGTGAAAGTAGATCCGCCAATTTTAACTGGAAGTGCACCTGAGGGCACAACGGAACTGTTTGCTACGAAATATTTTGATGAAGATGCGTACCTTTCTCAAAGTGGTCAGCTTTACATGGAAGCTGCAGCAATGGCACTCGGAAAAGTATTCTCATTTGGCCCAACATTTAGAGCAGAAAAATCTAAAACAAAACGTCATTTAATTGAGTTTTGGATGATCGAGCCTGAGATGGCTTTTGTCGAATTCAATGAAAACCTTGAGTATCAAGAAAATTATGTGTCTCATGTTGTTCAAAGTGTACTTGAAAACTGTAAAGTGGAGCTGCATACACTAGGTCGTGATACAGCGAAATTAGAAAACATCAAAGCACCATTCCCGCGCATCACTTACGATGAAGCGATTAAATTCTTGCAGGAAAAAGGCTATGATGATATCGAATGGGGAGATGATTTCGGAGCGCCTCACGAAACAGCGATTGCCGAAAGCTATGATAAACCAGTGTTTATCACTCATTACCCAACATCATTAAAACCGTTCTATATGCAGCCAGCACCAGATCGTGAAGATGTTGTCCTTTGTGCAGACTTGATTGCACCAGAAGGCTACGGAGAGATTATTGGCGGTTCTGAGCGTGTTCATGATTTAGAGCTTCTTGAAGCAAGATTGAAAGAACATGGGCTTGATCAGGAAACTTACAAATGGTATACAGAATTAAGACAATACGGTTCTGTACCGCATTCAGGTTTTGGTCTTGGACTTGAACGTACAGTTGCTTGGATTAGTGGAGCGCCGCATGTGCGTGAAACCATTCCTTTCCCAAGATTATTAAACCGTTTATACCCTTAAGACGTGAAAGCCTCCAACAAATGGAGGCTTTTTCAAACGTCTTTTTAGGGAGGCACGTGAAATAAAACGTGATATACTTAAAATGAAGAGGTGTATCCGATGAATAGGCAGCAATTTATAAATATGCAGCAAATGGGGGCGACAAGTTTGCCTAATTTGCTGATTGCTCATTATGAGCAGTTAGGACTGAATGAATCACAGATGATGGTCATGCTCAAGATTAAAATGAATGAAGAACAAGGTGTTTTCTTTCAAACATTTGAAGAGCTTTCTCATGGAATGACCATATCAGCGGAAGAGTGCGCGTATATGGTGCAGCATCTGATTCAAAAAGGATTTATCTCAATTCAGCCATTTGAAGACAGGTCTGGTATTCAGCATGACCGTTACTCAGTAGAACCTTTATGGGGCGTGCTGTATGACTTTTTAGAAACAAAACAGGCGAAAGAAGCTCAAAAACAACATGTGCAGGCAGAAAAATCTT
>NZ_LKCP01000096.1:0-12098 GCF_001518755.1 Bacillus sp. AM 13(2015)
CTAACAGATCTCGCAATGTGTCGATATCTGATATATGCGGAAGGCCTTCAATGGTTACTGGAGAATCAGCGAGAATCGTGGCAGGAATCAGTGCCACAGCACTATTTTTCGCACCACTAATATGTACGGTCCCGCGCAAGGGATCACCGCCGGCAATGTTTAACTTTTCCATATTTGTCTCCCTTCTTAAAGAAGATCACTGTTGGAGTTATACTGTTTGTGGATGTCGCGCTTTAAAAGGTCTTGTCCAAAATTTAGCCAATATCAAGAGAAAGAATACAGGTTAAACGAAATTTGTCGGAAGAAAAATAATCGAAGCTTTGCGAGGCTGTGATGTTCTCTTCTTTGCACAAAACATTTCTTAGCGTTTATAAGGAAAACTGCGGCAAACGAGAGACGACCCCGCCTGCCACAATCATTTATTTATTCCAGTCTGCTAAAAATTGCTCAATGCCTGCATCCGTTAATGGGTGTTTCGTCAGCTGCTTGATGACTTTCAGCGGCATTGTGCCGATATGAGCACCTCTAAGCGCAGCTTCTGTCACATGCTGCGGGTGACGAATGGATGCAGCAATGATTTGTGTATCTAATCCATGAACATCAAAAATAGTTTTCACTTCGCTGATGAGATCAAGACCATTTTGGCCAATATCATCTAGGCGGCCAAGGAATGGAGAAACATACGTCGCACCAGCTCTAGCTGCAAGAAGTGCCTGGTTTGCACTAAAAATCAATGTGACGTTTGTTTTAATTCCAAGGTCCGTTAATGCTTTAACAGCTTTAAGGCCATCTGTAGTCATTGGAATTTTGACCGTGATATTTGGTGCGATAGCAGCAAGCTCTTTTCCTTCTTCAATCATTTCCTCTGCTTTTAGGGAAATCACTTCTGCACTGACAGAGCCTGATACCACGTCAGTGATTTCGCGAAGGCGGTCGTGGAATGATACGTTCTTTTCTTTCGCTACTAAACTAGGGTTTGTTGTGACGCCTGCTAAAATGCCAAGCTCGTGCGCCTCTTTGATGTCTTCAATATTCGCTGTATCTACGAAAAATAACATAACTGTGCCACTCTCCTATCAATAAATTGTCTGAAATGTAAATTTGATTGCGCTTTCTCGAGATATGGAGAAAACCGCCTGTGACTCAGGCGGCTTTCGGTTCTCATCAAATTATGCTTGGTTAGAAGAACCAAATTCGCGCATTTTGCCGATAACAGTCGCTTTAATTGCGTCACGAGCTGGTCCAAGATATTTACGTGGATCATACTCTTCTGTTTTTGCAGCAAGTGTTTCGCGTACTGCTTTCGCAGAAGCAATTTGGTTTTCAGTGTTTACATTGATTTTTGCTGTACCAAGTGAAATTGCACGCTTGATGTCAGCAGTTGGGATACCTGTTCCGCCGTGAAGAACAAGTGGAAGACCAGTTGTTTTACCGATTTCTTCCATTTCAGCGAAACCAAGGTTTGGTTCACCTTTGTATGGACCATGTACTGAACCTAATGCAGGTGCAAGGCAGTCAATACCAGTGCGTTCTACAAGCTCTTGGCACTCTTTTGGATCAGCATAAATAACGCCCTCAGCGATGACGTCATCTTCTTGCCCACCAACAGTTCCAAGTTCAGCTTCAACAGACACACCATGGAAATGTGCAAGTTCAACAACTTTCGCAGTTGTTTCCACATTCTCATCAAATGGGTGGTGAGAAGCATCGATCATGACAGAAGTAAATCCTGCATGAATCGCTTTTGCACATGATTCAAAGCTTGAACCGTGATCTAAATGAATCGCAACAGGAACTGTTACATTATATTCTTCGATTAACGCTTTAACCATTGCGACAACTGTTTTGAAGCCGCCCATGTAGCGTCCTGCTCCTTCAGATACTCCTAAGATAACAGGAGATTTCTCTTCTTCAGCAGCTTGTAAAATCGCTTGCGTGAATTCTAAGTTATTTAAGTTAAACTGTCCAACAGCGTAACCTTTTTCCTTTGCGTCTTTCAACATTTCTGTCATTGAAACTAAAGGCATGATGAAAAATCCTCCCTATGTAGCTAATTTGCTTGCTAAAAAAAGCTCTCCACCCTAGCATGACCAGAATTTCTCGCCATATGTAAACTTTCAAAGTCAGATCGCTTTCTTCTTCCTTTATAGGATACCAATTATTCGACAAATCGGCAACAGAATGACTCGATTCAATCATTTCCATCTAGCCATTTGTTTCAAGCGGCAAGTATTCTTTGACAGCATCTCGGATTTCATCAATATCAAACGGCTTAGCGAAGTGCGTCAATGCACCTAGTTCTTTGGATTCTTGGATCATATCTAATTCGCCATAGGCTGTCATAATGATGACACGGATATCTTCATCAATTAATTTCATCCGTTTTAAAATTTCGATACCATCCATCCCGGGGATTTTCATATCAAGCAGGACAAGGTTCGGTCTATGGTTTTTCACAATATCTAATGCTTGTAGTCCATTGGCAGCTTGGAAGGTTTGATAGCCTTCTTTATGAAACACTTCATTCAATAATATTCTAATACCGTACTGATCATCGACAATTAAAATTTTCTCATTCATCTGTTACACCCCATTGCTTTCATTTTTCGCCATAAAAAGAGCTGTTGTTAAATAATTCTGTTTGATTTTCACATTTCCTTTAATTATAATAGTTTACTTTACGACATTTTCTGAGCATTTTTCCTAATATTCTCTTTATATTCTATTATAAAATGATCTGACCGAAGGAGGAAATGAGTCTTGTTAAAAATTTTTACGACCCAGTTATCAGGTATTTTTTCACGTATTGGAGAAAAGCAGGCTGAAGCGATTGAGGACGGTGCACGCCTTCTTGCACAGGCTGTTGTCAGTGGACATGCCGTTTATTTTCACGGAAAGAATGAACTGGCTGCTGTCGCCCTAGAGGCATCTGAAAGCAAGGAGCCGTTTCCCGGTGCGAAAGTGCTGCCGCTCGATCAAAAGGAGCGCAGCTTACTTCAACCTAGTGACAGGGTGCTGCTATTTTATTCAGACCCAGAAGATCAGGAAATTCAATCTCTTGTTAAAGAGCTGCACGAACAAGGTACACCCGTTGTTGGTGTAGGGCCGGCACAAAAGGAGCCGTCCACGATTGAAGAGCATTGTGATGTCCACATTGATTTTCAGCTCAAGAAACCGCTTGTGCCCGCTGAAGATGGGACAAGGTTTGGTTTTCCTGCTTTAATGACCTGCTTATACGTCTACCACGCCCTATCGTTTACTGTGAAGGAGATCGTGGAGGAATATGAATAAAAAAACTGCCGAGAAGTGATATTCTCGGCAGTTTTTTGTTTTATTTTGATTCAGATGCTTGTAGTGAAGCACCAACGAAATCTCTAAATAATGGCTGTGGTCTTGTCGGTCTTGAAACGAATTCTGGGTGGAACTGAGAAGCAAGAAACCAAGGGTGATCCTTGAGCTCGATGATTTCAACAAGACGTCCGTCTGGGCTTGTACCAGAGAAGACGAAGCCTGCTGCTTCCATTTGCTGTCTGTATTCGTTATTAAATTCGTAACGATGACGGTGGCGTTCGTAGACCACTTCGTCATTGTATGCAGCAAATGCTTTTGAGTCTTCATTTAATTTACAAGGATATAGACCGAGACGAAGTGTTCCGCCTAGATCATCTACATCCTTCTGTTCTGGAAGAAGGTCAATGATTGGGAATGCTGTTTCAGGATCAATTTCCGCTGAATGAGCTCCTTCAAGGCCTAATACGTTTCTTGCGTATTCGATAGATGCCACTTGCATTCCTAAGCAGATTCCGAAGAATGGCACTTTGTTTTCACGGGCAAATTGTGTAGCAATGATTTTCCCTTCTACTCCGCGGTCTCCGAAGCCTCCAGGAACAATGATGCCGTCAACATCTTGTACGAAATCAGCGATATTCTCTGCTGTCACTTCTTCTGCATTGATCCATTTAATTTGAACATCTGCATCAAACGCATAACCAGCATGACGAAGTGATTCAACGACAGAAATATAAGCATCTTGCAGCTCAACATATTTCCCTACAAGACCAATTGTGACTTGTTTTGAAAGGTTTTGCACTTTATCAACAAGTGCTGTCCACTCTGTCATGTCCGCATCTTGGCAGTCAAGTTTCATATGTTCACATACTAGCTTGTCCAGCCCTTGTTTTTGTAAATCAAGCGGAATAGAGTAAAGCGTGTCTGCATCCTGACATTCGATAACAGCTTTTGTATCAATATCACAAAACAGTGCAATTTTGTCCTTCATATCTTGTGCCAATGGCATTTCCGTTCTGACCACGATGACATTTGGCTGAATACCAAGACTGCGAAGTTCTTTTACACTATGCTGTGTTGGTTTTGTTTTCAATTCACCCGCTGCACGGATGTAAGGAACGAGGGTACAATGAATGTACATCACGTTTTCGCGGCCGATGTCACTCTTCATTTGACGAATGGCTTCAAGGAATGGAAGGGATTCGATATCTCCTACTGTTCCGCCGATTTCTGTAATAACCACATCTGCACCCGTTTCTTTTCCGGCACGGTACACGCGGTCTTTGATTTCATTTGTAATGTGGGGAATGACCTGTACTGTTCCACCTAAGTAGTCACCGCGGCGCTCTTTCTTCAGAACAGTAGAGTAGATTTTACCAGTTGTGACGTTGCTGTACTTATTTAAGTTAATATCAATGAAACGCTCGTAGTGACCTAAGTCAAGGTCTGTTTCAGCCCCATCATCTGTGACAAAAACCTCACCGTGCTGGTATGGACTCATTGTCCCTGGGTCTACGTTGATGTATGGATCGAATTTTTGAATGGTGACATCCATCCCTCTATTTTTCAGAAGGCGGCCTAACGAAGCAGCCGTGATTCCTTTTCCAAGTGAGGAAACAACTCCTCCTGTTACAAAAATATACTTTGTCATTTCGTATGCTCCTCTCTTTTTTACCCTTGCATGTCTACGCATGCACAGCTTCATCCTTTTTAGAGTGTATCCCTAAATCTCTTGAAAAATAAGAAAGCTCCCTTTCAAATAAATGAAAGGGAGCGTAAATGAACGTATCTTTACGTACTCTTTTTTAGAGAGCCCAAAATACATACTACATAGTTCGCTCAGGAAAGTCAAGACGGTTTTGTCCTGTTTTGAGGACCGGTTTGAGAGGGTTATTTCTCTTCCTCTTCATCGTCTAAATCGTCTTCATCAATCTCCGTTAAGCCGTCATCATCTTCATCATCATCTTCGTCGAAGTCTTCAAGATCTTCATCGATTTCTTCATCATCGTCTAGGTCGAGATCATCGTCGTCTTCAACAAGATCAAGGTCTTCTTCAAGCTCGTCGATTTCTTCTTCCTCTTCGATTTCATCGAAGTCGTCTTCAACGACAGCTGCTTTTGTTTTTTTCTTTTTCGCTTTTGTTTTCACAGCTGGCTGAACTTCTTCTTCGATTTGATCAACTGGATACCAGCTGCGAAGTCCCCATCTCTGATCACCTAACGAAATAAAGCGGCCATCTATATTTAAGTCTGTATAAAATTGAGCAAGTCGATCATCTAGATCGGATTTTTGTATTCCTTGCAAACGGACGATTTCATCTATTAACTCGGAAAACGTAATTGGTGTTTTGCTGTCTCTGAAAATTTCATAAGCAAGTTCAACTAAAGACATTTGTTTGAGCTGTTCCTGTGAGTATTCTTTCAAACTCAAGGTCAGACACTCCCTTTCTATTACATGTATGTATCCATTTATCAGTGAAATAATAAGTATTTATACCTTATTCTTACGACAAACCATACCTCTCATTATAAACAAATTAGGGGAGTTTATGCCACCTTTATTGTTGTTAATTTTTGATTTTTATCACGAGTAGCGCCAAGAGGTCCATCATCTGTATGAAAATGGACCGGTTCTTGTATACGGCATACTTTTTGTCTTTCAGTTGATCACGTCTATTTTAAAACTGGATATTCTGAATGGATGAGAGAACGAGAAAAATCGTGAATAACATTCCCGCTGACATGAGTACGATTAGTTTTCTGCGGCTGTTGTTTTTTTCTTCCTTCTTTTTTGTAGACTTTGTAAGCTCTGCGGAAACCATAATCCAGATAACCATTGTGACGATTGCTGTAATGCCCATAAATGTTGAGTTCAATATCACACCCCCATATTATTCCTATTTTTAACATAATACCACATGCTTATGGATTATGATTGGAAATTACATTACATACTAACTGCATGGCCCACCAAAACAGACCACCTCACATTCAGGTGGTCTTTGCTTCGTTTCTACATATCTAGCAGTTTCCTTGAGATGACCAGACGCTGGATTTCCTGTGTTCCTTCATAAATTTGAGTGATTTTCGCATCACGCATGTATCGTTCGACTGGGTAATCCTTTGTGTAGCCGTACCCGCCGAAGATTTGAACCGCTTCTGTTGTCACCTTCATCGCTGTATCACCGGCAAAGAGCTTGGACATGGCTGATTCCTTTCCATACGGGAGGCCTTTCGTTTCGAGCCATGCCGCCTGGTAAGTAAGCAGCCTTGATGCTTCAATCGCGGTGGCCATATCAGCCAGCTTAAAGGCGATCCCTTGCTGCTGAATAATCGGTTTGCCAAATTGTTTACGCTCCTTGGCATAATCAACCGCCGCATCAAGAGCGCCTTGAGCAATCCCAACTGCCTGTGCAGCAATGCCGTTTCTGCCGCCATCGAGCGTCATCATGGCTATTTTGAATCCTTCTCCTTCTTGACCGAGCCGGTTCCTTTCATGGATTCGGCAATCTTCAAATCGAATTTCAGTTGTTGGCGATGAGCGTATGCCCAGTTTGCTTTCCTTTTTGCCAACGGAAAAACCAGGTGTCTCTTTTTCTACAATAAAAGCAGTTGTATTTCGAGATGAAGCTCCTTGGTCTGTTACGGCAAACACAATATAATAATCTGCAATGCCTCCATTTGTAATAAAGATTTTCGCCCCGTTCAGAACATATTCACTGCCTGCCTTGACAGCCGTTGTCTTCATTCCGCCAGCATCTGAGCCTGAACCACTCTCTGTGAGCGCATATGCTCCTATCTTCTGCCCTTCTGCAAGCGGCTTTAAATAGGTCTCTTTTTGTTCATCTGTTCCGAATGTATAGATTGGCCATGAAGCAAGAGAGGTATGGGCAGACAGGGTGACGCCTGTAGAGGCGCATACTCTTGAAAGCTCCTCAACTGCTATAACGTAGGCTAAATAGTCACTGCCGATTCCGCCCACGTCTTCCGGCCAAGGGATACCCGTTAAACCGAGTTCCGCCATTTTGCGAAAAATAGATGGATCATATGTCTCTGTTTCGTCTCGCTCTGCTGCTGTTGGCTCCACTTCATTTTTCGCAAAGTCTCTCACCATTTTTTGAATCATTTCATGTTCGTCACTTAATTGGAACTGCATCGTGAGCCACCTCGTTTCATATTAGCTGTTTACAGATGACCAGCCTTTGAATTTCACTTGTTCCTTCATAGATTTCACAAATTTTTGCATCACGAAAGTAACGTTCTGCTTGATAGCGATTCGTATAACCATCCATGCCTAGCAAATGGATCACTTCTGTACTGATCTCCACCGCCGTTTTTGACGCAAATAGCTTTGCCATTGATGCTTCCTTTGTGACGGGACGATTGGCCTCTTTGAAAGAAGCAGCTTGATAGACGAGCAGTTTGGCCGCCTCAAGCTTCGTCGCCAAATCGCCCAGTCGAATGGTCGTTTCAAGACCTGCTGGATGTCGCTTTAAATAGCTAACTGCCTCGGTTAAAGCAGCTTCTCCAATGCCAAGGCTTTGAGCCGCAATTCCGATTCTTCCTGCATTTAAGCTAGACATGGCAATTTGAAAGCCTTCTCCTTCTGCACCAAGCAGCTGATGCTTTGGAATCCGCACGCCATCAAAATGAAGCGTGACTGTTTTTGAACCGTGCAGTCCCATCTTTTTCTCATCTTTTCCAATCGTCAATCCCGGCGTATCTTTCTCTACAATGAAGGCCGATATATTTTTTCTCGCAGAAGCCGGATCGGTCACCGCAAAGACAAGATATAGCTCTGCTTCTCCGCCGCTTGTGATAAAGATTTTCGTTCCATTTAATACATAATCGCCGCCCATCCGCTCTGCTCTTAATTGAATACTGGAGGCATCTGATCCAGCCTTTGGTTCAGTCAGACAAAAGGCGCCTAACTTCTCTCCTGATGCAAGCAGCGGGACATAGGATTCTTTTTGTTCCTTCGTTCCAAAAGTCAAAATAGGCATCGTCACAACAGATGTATGAACGGACACAATGACACCGATGGTCGCACTCACTTTCGATAATTCATGGATTGCGATGATATACGTTGTAAAATCTGCTCCTAAGCCTTGATACGAAGCTGGTATTGGAATCCCTAGATAGCCTTGCCTTCCCATTTCACTTAAAAGGGTTTTTGGAAACCGGCCTTGTTCCATGGCTTCTACTTCAGGGAATATACGCTGGCGTGCAAATTCTGCTGTCTGTTCTCTCCAGAGACGCTGTTTATCCGTAAGCATAACATCCATCTTGACTCCCCCTATGAGTGGTCGTGGTATGTGTAAAAACCTCTCTTTGTCTTTTTGCCAAGCCAGCCTGCATTCACGTATTTTTTTAAAAGAGGACAAGGTCGATATTTGCTGTCTCCAAGTCCCTCGTGAAGGGTATTCATAATAAATAAACATGTATCCAATCCGATGAAATCAGCTAGACGAAGCGGCCCCATTGGGTGATTCATCCCAAGTGTCATCACGCCATCAATGCTTTCTGCATCTGCCACGCCTTCATATAGGGTGTAAATGGCTTCATTGATCATTGGCATCAATATGCGATTTGAGACGAACCCTGGGAAGTCTTCCACTTCAATTGGGGTTTTGTTTAATGTCTTCGCTGTTTCATAAACAAATTGATATGTGTCATCACTCGTTTGCAGCGCGCGAATGACTTCAACGAGTTTCATGACAGGAACGGGATTCATAAAATGCATGCCAATCACTTTCTCCGGTCTGCTCGTCACAGCTGCTAATTCTGTGATCGACAAGGAAGACGTGTTTGTCGCAAATATGGCCTCCGCCTCTGCAAATTGATCAAGTGTTTCAAAGATTTGTTTTTTCACACTCATTTGTTCAGAAGCAGCTTCAATCACTAAATGAGCCTGCTGAACGTCTTTTAAATCTGTGGATACGGCAAGCCGCTGCGTGATATCTCGGACGGCCTGATGTGCCAGTTTTCCTTTTTCTGCCCGCTTCGTCAGTTGTTTGGTCATGGAGGAAATCGCTCGATGAATCTGCTTTTCTGATACATCATGGAGCAGGACTGTATAGCCTGACTGTGCAAACACTTGAGCAATGCCTGATCCCATTTGACCGGCTCCAACGACCAAAACGGTCTCTTCTATACTCATTAAAAAACGCCCCCCTTTTCATCTACCTTTATCATGATCGCATCTCCTTGACCGCCTCCACTGCAAATCGCTGCAATGCCAATGCCACCGCCTCTTTGTCTTAATGCATGAATCAATGTCAATATGATACGTGTTCCGCTTGCCCCAATCGGATGACCGAGTGCGACAGCCCCTCCATTGATATTCATTTTCCGCCGGTCGATCCCGGTCATTTTTTCACATGCCAGAGCCACAGCTGAAAAGGCCTCATTGATTTCAAACAATTCGATATCCTCTAGGCGCTTTCCTGTTTTCTTTAAAAGCTTCTCGATGGCAAGGGCTGGTGTTTTCGGGAAATCCTTCGCCTCTACAGCAACCTGAGTATGACCGAGAATGACTGCCATTGGCTTTACACCATGCCGTGCAGCATACGTGTCTTTCATTAGAAGAAGTGCACTTGCACCATCATTGACACCTGGTGCATTTCCAGCGGTGATGGTACCCTTCTGATCAAAAACAGGCATGAGCTTTGACAGCCGTTCATATGAGGTATCACGCCGCGGAGATTCATCTTCTGTGATAAGCCTTTCTCCCGTTTTTGTTTTGACGGTGACGGGGGTGATTTCATATTGAAAAAAGCCACTTTTTTGCGCTTCGATGGCCCGTTCATGACTTCTGAGTGCCCACAGATCCTGCTCTTCCCGCGTGATGCCAAGCTCCTTTGCAGCCATACTTCCATACTCACCCATATGAACGCCTGTAAACGAACAGGTTAAGCCATCTAAAATCATCGCATCTTGTACTGCACCATCTCCCATTTTGTAGCCCCATCGCGCTTTTTTTAGCAGATAAGGAGCGTGAGACATGGATTCCATACCGCCCGCCGCGATGACCTCAGCATCACCGGCTCGCATGATTTGATCTGCTGTGGTCACACTGCGCATGCCTGATGCACAGACTTTATTGATGGTTTGTGTTGGAACAGACCAAGGAAGATCAGCATATCTTGCTGCTTGCCTTGAAGGAATCTGCCCTTGCCCTCCTTGTAAAACACTTCCCATAATGACCTCATCTATTTCATGAGAACCCGAAACTCTTTCCAGTGCAGCCTTGATCGCTATACCGCCTAGTTCTGCGGCACTCAAACCACTGAGAGCACCGCCTAGTTTTCCAAATGGTGTTCTTGCACCAGATACAATGACCGTCGTACTCATGTATGCCCCTCCCCATTTGTTAACGCTTACATATCATTTAGACAGCTAATGAAACAGCGCCATGGATAAGCCGATGAACATCCTATTCATCGGCCTGTCATCTTTACGACACCTGTTTTCCAGGCTCGCCAAACACTGATTTTTCAAGAAGTTCGGCGACATCAAATGTGCCTACCTGCTCCTCTACTTCCTTCGCCTTCGTCCCATCTCCCAGCATCGTTAAGCAATAAGGACACCCTGAGCTGATGATGGACGGCTGGACCTGTAGCGCCTGCTCCGTTCGTGCAGTGTTAATCCGGGTACCCGTCTCCTCTTCCATCCACATTAAGCCCCCGCCTGCTCCGCAGCACATACCAGTTTCACGGTTGCGCTCCATTTCTTTCAGCGTCACACCTGGAATGGCTTTTAAAATGTCTCTTGGCGGGTCGTACACTTCGTTATATCTGCCTAAGTAGCAAGAGTCGTGGAAGGTAATTACCTCGTTCACTTCATGTACAGGCGTTATTTTCCCTTCTTTCACTAACTCTGCCAGTAATTCTGTATGATGGTACACTTCTGCCTCAAGTCCAAAGTCTGGATATTCATTTTTAAATAAATTGTAGGCGTGTGGATCAATCGTGACGATCTTTGTGACGCCGTTTTTCTGGAATTCTTCAATGTTTTTTGCAGCAAGCTCTTGGAATAAAAATTCGTTTCCGAGTCTTCTTGGAGTATCGCCTGAGTTTTTCTCTTTATTGCCTAGGATCGCAAAGGATACCCCCGCTTCATTGAGGAGTTTTGCAAAGGCAAGTGCAATCTTTTGGCTTCGATTGTCATATGCCCCCATTGAACCAACCCAGAATAAATAATCAAAGGTTTGCTCTGCTTTTTTCAGCTCTTTCACTGTCGGCACATGCACATCTTCTCTCAGTTCACGCCAATTTTCTCTTTCTTTCCGGTTCAATCCCCACGGGTTCCCTTGGCGCTCAATGCTTGTCATGGCACGCTGTGCATCTGCGTCCATTTTTCCTTCGGTCAGCACAAGATATCTGCGCATATCAATAATCTTATCAACGTGTTCATTCATGACAGGGCATTGGTCTTCACAGTTTCGGCATGTCGTACATGCCCAGATCTCCTCTTCTGTAATGACCTCTCCAATAAGAGAAGGATGATATATAGAGCTGGCAGCCGACTCTTCCGCACCTGCTCCTCTCGCCTGCAGTGCCAGCTGGTTTCCTGTTGTCTGCTTGAAGGCTAGATGCGGGACCCAAGGTGTTTTCGAGGTAATGGCGGCCCCTTTATTGGTTAAATGATCTCTTAACCTTAAAATCAAATCCATCGGAGACAGCATCTTCCCTGTCCCTGTTGCCGGGCACATATTCGTGCAGCGCCCGCATTCCACACAGGCGTAAAGATCAATCAGCTGAGACTGACGGAAGTCTTCAATTTTTCACACCGAAGCTCTTGTGTCTCATC
>NZ_LKCP01000097.1:0-3112 GCF_001518755.1 Bacillus sp. AM 13(2015)
TGCCGGTATGTTGCTGGGATGCCCCACGGTGAAAAGAGAAATGTCACCATATGCGTCGCTTCAGGTGATTGTGAGACAAAATCAAAGATACGCTCGCCGTCCTGACGATTGGTGACGGGGTCTGGCTTAAAGGCATGAACCAAATCAGGGAATTTTAAAGCATCTCGGATAAAGAAAATTTTCAGGTTGTTCCCCACGAGATCCCAGTTGCCTTCCTCTGTATAAAATTTAATCGCAAACCCTCTTGGATCGCGTAATGTTTCAGGCGAATGACCGCCGTGAATAACAGAAGAAAAACGAACGAAAACAGGCGTCTTTTTCCCTTTCTCCTGAAACAATTTCGCTCTCGTATAGGTGGAGATCGGTTCATCGCCGAATGTGCCATAGGCTTCAAAATAACCGTGAGCTCCGGCACCGCGTGCATGCACAACACGTTCAGGAATGCGTTCTCGATCAAAATGACTGATTTTCTCTAGGAAATCGTAGTTTTCAAGCGTAGTGGGTCCTCTATTCCCAACAGTTCTCATATTTTGATTGTCTGTGACGGGATGACCTTGCCGATTCGTTAAGGTTTCTTCTGACTCTGAAGATGGTTTAGGCTGTTGATCTTCTTTCAATTCAAATCCCTCCTTCAATATCTCCTTAACAATATGGTCATGCTGCTCCCTATTTCATACAAGGATTGATATAATGATTGAAAACTTTCACGAGGAGAGAGCCTGATGATTCGATTACACTGCCTTCACGCCCATCCGTCCAATCAGTCATATATAGAAGATGTTTTTGGTGATACAGATGTTGATTTGCATCACACAGTCGATTCATCATTTATAGAACGCGCCACTCAAGATCCCTCGTTTGATCAACACAAGCAGCAAACGTATGCTATCAACAGATTAAAGCAAGAAAGTGAAGCTGATCTCATTCTGCTCACGTGTACACAATACATTGCTGCTCTAGGTGATCAGCAGCACCTCTTTAAACAACCGATTGTTCCGATCGATGAACCGTTATTTGAGCTGATTTGTGAGAAAAAAGGGCCTCTTCAGCTTGTGTTTTCCAACCCAAATACAGTGGAGGGAACGATGCAGCGGCTTGAATCATATGCAACAGAGCGGGGTAAACAGGTTGAAGTAGAAATGGTTGTGATGGAGGATGTCTTTCATCTTTGCCTAAACGGTGATATGCAAGCCTATGAGGAACAAATCATGGAGCAGCTGAGAAAATGTATGAAGCAAAAAGGCAGAGATATTTGTGTGATGCAGCTTTCGATGGTTCATGCGGCACAGCAGATGGAGCGGGAGACAGGCGTTCCTATCATTCATCCGCTTTCTCCACTAAAACAGTTTGTCCATCAAACACTATCCGTCTGGAAAGAGTGAACCCATCAGGTTCGCTCTTTTTGTATAGGAATGCAAATGCGATGACATGTTAAAAAAATAACCGAGCGCAAACTATTTTTAAAAGGCGCGCGTCTATCCAATGTAAGAAATAACAGATGCGCATTTAAGATAAAGGAGCTCTTTGTAAAATGAAGAAACGAAAAATAGACGATCAATTTGCGGATTACGTCATGGAGCATAAACACAGTTTTTATCGGTTGTCCTATAGTTATGTCAAAAACCCAGAAGATGCTATGGATGTTGTTCAGGAGGCTATTCATAAAGCACTCAAATCTGTTCATCGATTAGAGGATACGAGCAAGATGCATAGCTGGTTTTATAAAATCGTGGTGAACGCTGCCCTAGACTTTTTACGAAAGAAGAAGCGGGTGCAGGTGACAGATGATGATACGCTTGAATTCTTATCACAGGGCGAATCAGATGTATACGAGGATCAAGACGTCAAACGGGCTATAGAAGATTTGCCTGAGATGTATCGAGTCATCATTATTTTGAGATTCTTTGAAGATCTAAAATTAGAGGACATCGCCCAGATTCTCGATGAAAATGAAAACACCATTAAAACAAGATTATATAAGGCGCTGCGGCTTTTAAAAGTAGAATTATCACAGGAGGAAATATAAATGGATAAGTATTTGGAACATTTAAAAGATGAATATTTAGAAATCCCTATACCACCGGAATATGATGCGATGATTGAACGAACGTTAAAAAGAAAAAACAAAAAACCTCATTTTCAGCAATGGACCATCGGACTTGTTGCAGCGGCTGCTCTTTTTGTCACAACTGTTAATGTTAGTCCACAGGCAGCAAGAGCGATTTCAGAAGTACCTATCATTGGCGAGCTGGTGAAAGTCGTGACGTTTACAGAATTTAAAAAGAGCGATCATGGAACGAATATTGATCTTAAAACACCACACGTTTCAGGACTTGGGGACGGAACATTACAAGACAGCCTGAATGAAAAATATTTAGCTGAAAACAAAAAGCTGTATCAAGATTTTGAAAAGGAAACAAAGGGTTATAAAAATGGTCATTTGAGTGTAGAGAGCGGATATGAAGTAAAAACAAACAATGACCAAGTTCTTTCACTAGGTCGATACAAGGTGACGACTCAGGCTTCTGCGGCAGAGGAAATGACATATGATACGGTGGATAAGAAAAATCATGTCCTCATTACATTACCAAGTCTGTTTAAAGATAATCGGTATATAGATGTGATTAGTGAAAATATTAAAGTACAAATGAAGAAACAGATGAAAGAGGATTCAAATAAGATTTACTGGATTACTAAGCAAGATACGGTTGAACCGTTTAAGAAGATTCAACCAGATCAAAACTTCTATATCAATTCAAAAGGCAAACTGGTGATTTCCTTTAATGAATATGATGTGGCACCTGGTTACATGGGCGTAGTTGAATTCACGATTCCAACAAGTGTGTTAAAGGATATTCTCGTGAGTGATACGTACATTCATTAAAAAAAAGACAGACAAAAAAGACTGCTGAATGATTCAGCAGTCTTGTCTTGTTTTATTAAGAAAGTGCGTCTGTCAATGCAGGTACGACTTGTTTCTTTCTTGATACAACACCTTTTAGTAAAGCTGTGTTGTTTTCAAGCGTGACGTTAAATGCTTTTTCTACTTTTGCTGCTTCTGCACCGAGTGCAAGAGCAAGGGAGTCATTTTCTAAAATATCTGTGATGACTA
>NZ_LKCP01000098.1:0-4416 GCF_001518755.1 Bacillus sp. AM 13(2015)
TTGGATCAAGCATTGCATTTACAACTATTCCGGTAATCGCAATCGGAATTGCAACTTCTTGAGCCCCAAATAAACTGCCCAAGACCGGAATCCCCATAAATGCAAAGGTCGGTTGTGCTGAGTTTAATGAGAAAACAGATGAGTCTGTTAAATCATATTTAAAAGCAAATTTCGTAACTAAAAGGATAATGATATAAAAACCAACGATTCCGAAAATCAATGCAACGAAAAATGGAATTTGACTATAGAATTTATCTTTTGGTGTTGACAGAATACTGGCGATAAAGTGCGCTGGTAAAGCATACTTTGTTACAAGTGTACTTACACCTTTTGCAGATTTAGCGTCATAGCTGCCGAAGTGTCCTGCGAACCAACCCAGCGCGATAACGAAAAAAATCGGTGCTAGGAGGATCAAAATATTTAAAAAGTCCATCTTACTATTCCTCCTTAAATCCTTTACATGTTTCTTATTTATTGCGGCATTGCTTAGATTACCCGAAGCAATGCCGCGTTACACATTTTATTATGCTCTTACTATTTTTTTATATTCAGGAATCCACATTGCGTCTTTCACAGCTTGTTCGATGTTGTCCGGCGTTTTTCTTGCGACACCATCTTCAATTGCTGCTTTCGCTACTTCAACAGCCACATGAATTGACACTTCTTGCAATTTATCAATACTTGGAAGAAGACCAGCACCTGGTTTCTCATGATCAACCATTTCAGCAATTGCATTTGCAGAAGCAACGAACATGCCTTTTGTGATGATTTTTGATTCTGTTACGATTGAACCAAGACCAAGTCCAGGGAAAACGAACGCATTGTTTGATTGTCCGATTTCATGTTCGATTCCGTTATACTCAACGTTTTCGAACGGGCTTCCTGTTGCAACAAGTGCACGGCCGTCAGTCCATTTGAATAGATCCTCTGGCACTGCTTCAGCAAGCGGTGTTGGGTTAGACATTGGCATGATCACTGGACGCTCTGTATGAGCTGCCATTTCTTTAATGATTTCTTCAGTGAATGCGCCGCCTTGACCTGAAGTACCAATAAGAATTGTTGGCTTCGCTTGGCGAACCGTTTCAGCAAATGAGATTTGTCCTTTTTCATCTCGTGCCCAGCCTTCTACTTCATCAGAAGAACGAAGGTATGGTTTTTGGAAATCAAGCACTTCATCTTCAAATTGGTCTGTTAGCAATCCTCTGTAGTCTAAAGTCCAGAATGCATTATTTGCTTCTTCTTCTGTTAGACCTTCAAGAACCATTGTGTCACGCATTTGATCTGCGATTCCGATACCAGCTGATCCAGCTCCGAAGATGACAACACGGTGATCTTTCAATTGAGTACCAGTTTTCTTGACAGCTGCAAGAACACCCGCTAAAGTAATGGCACCAGTACCTTGAATATCATCGTTGAACGTTAAGATGTTATCATTGTATTTTTTCATGATGTTACGCGCATTTTTGTTTCCAAGGTCTTCCCAGTGCAGCAATGCTTTCGGGAAGAATTTAAGTGCTGCTTTTACATAAGCATCAATGAATTCTTCGTATTTTTCACCTTGTACACGTTTGTGATGGTTCCCGATGTATAATGGATCATTCAATAATTTTTCATTGTTTGTTCCAACATCTAATACAACTGGAATCACGCGGCTAGGATCAATACCTGCTGCAGCCGTGTAAACAGCTAATTTACCGATTGCGATGTTGATACCACCAACACCCCAGTCACCAATTCCAAGAATACTCTCAGAGTCAGTTGCAACGATGAGGTCAATGTCTCCAGCAGTTGCGTGCAAGTTTTCAAATGCTTTCTCGATGCCGTCAATGTCGTCGATTGAAAGATAGACACCATGAGGTCTTCTGTATTCATGGCTGTATTCTTGAATCGCTTCACCAACAGTTGGTGTGTACACAACAGGAAGCATTTCACGAAGTTTTTCTGTTAAAAGCTTGTAGAACAATACTTCGTTACGGTTTTGTAAATCACTTAAGTATACGTTTTGACGAAGACGATCCGGCTGAGCTAGAAATTGCTTGTACGCTCTTTCTGCTTGCTGTTCTAAAGTGAGAACGGTTGGAGGAAGTAAGCCTTCTAGTCCAAGCTCTTGTCTTTCTTCTTCAGAGAAAGCAACGCCTTTGTTCAACGTTGGAATCGATAATACATCTTTACCTGTCAAAGTGGTTTCGAGGTACCCTTCTTTTGTTTTCTTCACGTTGTTCATCAAAAACTACCCTCTTTCTAAAATATAAATAAAGTGAACTATTAATCCAAAGAACGATTAAGGAGAAAAATCCTTAATCAAAAAAATTATGACAAGAAATCGAACTTTTCGTTTAAATGCTTTACACTACAGTTAGTCATTTTATGCCTGCTTATAACAAAACGCAAGCGTTGAAAATTAGATAATTTAATCGTAGTGTTATTTAATTTATTTAAGTACAAATGATGGGTGTTCAGTCAAAATCTCGAAAAACGAAACACAGCGGCATTTGCTATTTTTTTATTTGTCAAGTGTTGTACCAACATCAAGTCTTGGTACTTCATGGTGATGTCTGCATCGTGCTTCGTATGATTCCTGCGCACCTACTAAAATAATAGGATCATCATAGGATGCGGGTTTACCGTCGATCAAGCGTTGTGTTCTACTCGCTGGGGAGCCGCATACCGAACAAACTGCTTGAAGTTTTGTTACAAGCTCTGCACATGCCATTAAATGCGGAACAACACCAAATGGCTCTCCTCTGAAGTCTTGATCCAGGCCTGCAACAATGACTCGGTAGCCTTGGTCAGCCAATTGAGTGACAATGTCAATGATTGTCTCATCAAAAAATTGCACCTCATCAATGCCAATGACATCGGTTCTTTCTGATATGTGCGTTATTATGTCTTTTGGTGAGGCTACTGCAATCCCATCTAATGATGAACCGTTATGTGACACAACAGAGCTTGTACTATATCGGTTATCAATCGCTGGTTTGAATATTTTTACTTCTTGTTTGGCAAAGGTGGCCCTTTTGGCTCTCCGAATCAATTCTTCCGACTTTCCAGAAAACATACTACCGCAGATGACTTCAAGCCAACCGCTTTGTTTCATCACATACATAAGGTCTTCTCCCCCGTTTTAAAGTTCCATCAATCCACGTAAAAAAACAGGCAAGAACGGATTCCTGCCTGTTTATTGTATCTATTATTACTTAAGACCGTATTTTTTGTTAAAGCGGTCAACACGTCCATCAGCAGAAGCGAATTTTTGACGGCCTGTATAGAAAGGATGGCACTCAGAGCAAATCTCGATGCGTACCTCTTCTTTTACTGATCCAGTTTCAAACTCATTTCCACAAGCGCATTTGACTGTAGCTTTTTTGTAGTTAGGATGAATTCCTGTTTTCATCTACTGTCATCTCCTTCCGCCCTGAATCCAATTCGGAAACAGAGTTAATATCTCAGAAATAAATTCTGAAACGCACATGATAAAATTATAACAGTGTAAGTCTATGATTGCAAATGTATTTTTTAAGAAGCTATCTTCTTGATGCAGACATATTCGCTTGTTTCCATTCTTGCGTTAAAATATCGAAAAACTCTTGGTTTGTCTTTGTTTTTCTCATTTTACGCATGAACTTCTCAGCGAAGTCAGGTGTATCTGACATCGATTTTCTCATCGCCCATAGACGATCAAGATGCTCTTTTGGCACAAGCAGTTCTTCTTTTCTCGTACCAGAACGGCGAATGTCGATCGCAGGGAAAATTCTTCTTTCGGCCAAAGAACGGTCCAAATGAAGCTCCATGTTTCCAGTTCCTTTAAACTCTTCATAAATCACGTCATCCATACGTGATCCTGTATCAACAAGTGCAGTGGCTAAAATCGTCAAGCTTCCGCCTTCTTCAATGTTACGCGCAGCACCAAAGAAGCGTTTTGGACGATGGAAAGCCGCAGGATCAATACCACCTGAAAGCGTTCGGCCGCTTGGCGGAATCACAAGATTGTATGCACGAGCAAGCCTTGTGATGCTGTCCATTAAGATGATGACATCTTTTTTATGTTCAACAAGACGCATCGCACGCTCTAAGACAAGCTCTGCTACTTTAATGTGGTTTTCCGGTACTTCGTCAAAGGTTGAACTAACAACATCCCCTGCAACAGAACGTTCGATATCTGTTACTTCCTCTGGACGCTCGTCAATTAAAAGGACAATCAGCTCTGCCTCTGGGTGATTTTCAGAAATGCTGTTGGCAATTTCTTTAAGCAAAATGGTTTTCCCAGCCTTAGGCGGTGCAACGATTAAACCACGCTGACCAAATCCAACTGGCGCCATCATGTCCATAATTCTAGTAGACAGGTGATTAGGCTGTGTTTCAAGAATCATTTGGCGGTCAGGAAATAGCGGTGTGAGTGCAGGAAAGTGAACACGT
>NZ_LKCP01000099.1:0-2762 GCF_001518755.1 Bacillus sp. AM 13(2015)
CATCCATCGGACGGCGCGTTTTGTCCGCGCTTCGGCTCGGTCACACGATAACCAAAGGCTGCCATGACAGAAATATCATACTGACCATCCTCAAGCAGCCCTTCTTCATCTAGAATGCGATGAATCTCATCGTAGCTGAATCCCTCGACTGGACATGAATCAATGCCAATTTGTGCAGCGGCTGTCATCATGTTTCCAAGGGCAATATACGTTTGTTTTGAAGCCCAATCAAAGAGCGTACGTTCATTTTCTAACAAATGAAGATCATTCTCTTGGAATTCTTGGTAGCGTCCCTTCACCATCTCGAACGTTTCGTCTGTCATTCCTTTGATTTGCTTGTTGATGTATTCTGCATATGCTGAATCATAACGGGCATCTGTTCTTGCCAAGATGATCACAAAATGGCTCGCAGTCGGAAGCTGCTTTTGCGCTCCCCATGTATACTCTTTTAATTTTTCTCTAAATGCTTCATTTTGAACAACGAGGAACTTCCAAGGTTCAAACCCTACAGAGCTTGGGGAAAGTCTTCCTGTTTCTAAAATAAACGCAAAATCATCTTCTGATATTTTTTTCGCTGGATCAAACTCTTTTGTCGCATGGCGGAACTCATACGCCTCAATGATTTCTTTTTTTAATTGCTCTTTGTCTCGCATTGTATTCATCCTTTCTATTAACCAATTAGGGTGTGTGTTTCATCAATCCAATTTCTTTCCATTCACATATAGAAATTGTTATGATAAGAAAACAAACAGCCCGAATGTGTGATGTGATATCTATATGGTATAAGAAAAGCTTCGGGTGATTCAAGTACGCACATTTTTGTTCGTTAGTTACCATCTTGTTCGTATATCACCAAATTTGCCTTAGAAAGGAGTCTTAAGATGAGTGCACCATCCAATCCAGTCAGTATTGTCAATCATGGCTGTCCCGTTTCAGTGACGACAAGTGTCATCGGAGGGAAATGGAAAGGAGTGATCCTTTATCATTTGACTTGCGGACCAAAACGCTACAATGAATTGCGCCGGCTTCTGCCAAGAATTTCTCAGCGTGTCCTCACACTGCAATTGCGTGAGCTTGAACAAGACGGCGTTGTTCATAGAGAAGTCTATGAGGAGATCCCCCCTCGTGTCGAATATTCACTCACTTCTCTCGGAAATACCTTAAAGCCTATCATCTTCGCCATGCGTGAATGGGGCGAATCCTACGGGAAAGAAGCGCGCCCAAAAGAAAAAAGCTGCCATCTCTAGCAGCTTTTTTTAAGATGAAATTGCCGTTGGTTCTTGCTGTGGATCATCCTTTACAAACAGGATGCCAAGCTGATGATGCTCCCCTTCATAAGAAGCCCGTTTCTCAAATCTTGTCTGACCATTTAAGCCAATGATCTCGAGCTTTGTTAGAGCACGATTGGTTTGAAGGGCTTCATAAAATTCCGAAACGGTTTTTACCTCAATTCCATTCACTTTTGTAATGACCTCTCCGATCTCAAGCTTTAAATCAGCCGCTGGTGTATTTGGAATAATTCCTAGCACCATCAGCCCTTGATTACGCTTAGAGAAGTAGAACGGGGCAGCATTGTCATTGACCCTCTGCTTCCATGAGAGAAAGGCTCTTCCTATCACCGCAATCAATACAGCTCCCCAAGCAATCGGTTCAAACCAAATACTTGCAGCACCTAATAAGGCGACAGCGAGTCCGAGCATGAGAATACGCCGCGCTGTAATTTGAATACTAACAATTGGCAGTGAGCCTTGAATTCTCTGACCGAATCCGATGATATAAGGAATCAAAATAAATGAAAAGCTTTGATCATGCACTTGAAGCACCGGCCACCATGGCAGAGAAGAAGTGAATTCACCTGCCGGCATCAGCAAAACAAGCGGTAAAAGCCACAGACGGTTTGCCCGCTGCTGACCAATTAAAAGTCCTCTCGCACTCATCACCATAGCAGGCGATGTACGTAAATGCGCCGTTCGATAGGCTAGGATCCCCTCGGTCATTAATAAAAGTCCTAGCAGAATGACAACGGCTGATGCATTCATCATTGAGAGCTGCGGCAGCCAAGAATGACTCACTTGGAAATGCATCAGTCCAAGTGCCGCAATAAAACTGAAACCGAGTGTGTATGCAGACGAAAGCGCACTCGCCTTAAAGAATAAAGAGAAAACGATGGTCATCGCTGCAATCAGCACGATGAATCCAGGGGGGAGGGCAATCCCTAAGCCTACTGAAATGACGGATAGGCATATCCCTAGAATCCATCCCTTTGAATATGTAAATTTAAGTTCATCGTATACATCTTCTATTCTTGTTTGAAACGCTTTTCTCTCCCGCTTTACGCGGATGTAGCCATGCAATAGGCTGATTAATATCATGAAATAAAAAAGAGGATGGATTAAAAACAGACCGACCGCTTTTAATCCGGCTCCCATCCACTCCGAGCTCATTATCGTTCACCGCCCAAGTCAAGCATTTTCTCTTATTCTATCAAATAAATCGATGCTTGACATCAGGTTTATTTCTCCTGATTCATCCAAAGTGTGACATTCGACAGTGAAAAATCTTTTAAGTAGTGATTGACATCTACATCTAGTATGCCGCCGAGCAGCTGCATCGACCTCTTGATGTCGGTTAAGTTTATACCAAGTCTCTTATGATTATCCATTAAATAATTGAAGTATATCTCAGCACAGTCTTCATCGATTTCGTCGACTGATTCTACCGTTGTGTAATTGACCAAGTACCTGCTTAACAGCATGAGCAGA